>DATKWT010000157.1 GCA_035529395.1 Dehalococcoidales bacterium
GGACGTCTACAGGCGGAAATCCATGTACTATCATCCCGACAAAGGCGGGGACTCTGAGAAGTTCAAGAGATTGACCGCGGCCTACGAGCTCATCCTGAAGAGCAGAGGTGAGAAAGGGGCCTGAAGAGTACAGAAAAGGAGAAAAAAACGATTATGGAACTCCAGAAAGAAGTGGACGCCGAGACGGGGCAGGAGATGATACAGCTCTTGGAGAATGGCTGTGTCATAGCCCGCATCTATCCCCACCCGGAGGGAATCAGGATAGTCAGTGAGTACCTTGATGGCGTCGAGCACGAGGCTGTTATGCCGCCAGCCTTGGTCGTGAAGTTCACCCGGGGTGTCGTCCTGGAGTCGGAGACGCCGGAGGAGGGGGGCACCTTACTTGCCGGCTGGCCATGCTGCGCCTGCGATGAGATGATCATGGATGACCCGGATGCCTCGGTCGTCCTCGTTGATAAACTGGCGACCTGGGAATACCCCAGTTGGGGCAACATCCTGGAAGGGTCTGGCGGCCGGGCATCCGCCTCACTCTGCGGCCGTTGTACCAATGAAGAGCGGCCTCCCAAGTATGCCATCAGGAACGAAGGTGAGGTTCATATCCGGGTACCACTCGACGAACTGGAAGACCTTGAAGGGGAAAGGGAATGAAAGCAAGTCTGGAAGCCAAAGAGACAGAATACCGGGGTGTCGTCCTGGAGTCGGAGACGCCGGAGGAGAAAGAGGTCCTAAACAGGATCTGGTCAGGCCATGGCCGGCCGGTGGAGATTGCACGCCTCCTGAATGACCAGGTCAAGCTAGTGATAGCGCCGACACCGCAAGGGGAGGATATCCCTCGACTGCCCGGCAAAGGAGAAGAGAGATGACCGTAGAGCCGCTGCCTCTTCCCGAGGAGGAAAACGCCACCATCACCAATAACTCCCAACCGCGGCCAGACGCCCCGGAAGTCATTGAGGGTGCTGACGACCAGGAGATTGAGATGTCGCTGGAGGATTGGAGAAGATTGTACGGTGCCCTAGAGCGGAGGAATAAGGGCATGACCGGCTTCCGGAGACTCTACCCGCTGTGAGGAACCATGACCGAGTCCAGTGACTACTCCCAAGACCCCATCTGCAGGCTCTGCGAAGTCCCTTACGCCGATCACCCGCGGTGCCAGTGCTGCGGTATCTACTGCGGCCCCAACCATTACCGCGAGGGGGTCTCCCGGTACCGCGACAAGCGGCTCTGCTCCTCGTGTATTGAGGCATGGCCGGTCATGGAAAAGAGGGTCGGCCATAAGGTTCCCTGGCTGGCGTTTGTCAACCGCGACAGGTACTACCGGGCCGATGGCCAACCATTGAAAGAAGCGAGGAGGTAAAACCATGAAGTGCCCAAAAACATTGCACCCTGAGTCAGTCGTCGGGAATTCGGAACAGTGGGTATACGAAGATTGTCTCCAGGAGATGTGTGCCTGGTGGGAACAAGACGTGAACCTGTGTGCCATAAAGGCTGGCCGCTTCTGGAGACGGCCTGTTCGATGAGAACGGCGGGAGGATTGCCGGAGATACGGAAGAATCGATATACCATGCGTTACGGCTCCCCTATCAAGAGCCCTGGGAGAGGGACTGAGCGGAGTCAGCCCCCCCACTTGATCAGCTTTGCGAAGATGAGGGACCCCACGGCTACGACTACGGCGCCGCCTGTGATGCACATGAAGCCAACATCAGCTCCGAAGGCTACCTCGATCCCGATGCCGACCACACCCGCGCAGATACCCACCGCCTCAAGTGCTACTGCCAGGGTTCTGGTTAGTCCCTTCATTTCGACTCCTCATAAGTGCTTCGTGCTTCTTCCGCCTTGCCTCGGATTGTAACCTCTGGCGGGCAGCCACGTTCCGGTCGCTCGGTCCGCCAAACGGGTTCTTGAAAGTCTTCTCATACCCACATTCGCAGGTCAGTACCGCTTTTCGCCCTCGGGTCGACAGGGACTTGATCGAGATCCCACCCCTGCGGTACCTGGTCATCAAGGGTTCACCGCACCTGGGGCAGAGGGTTTGCCTGCCGGCACCCTTCTTGAGCTCGTAGCCGTTCTCCTTGGCATAGCACTGCTCGCAGACCATCTCGCCGCGGACCTTACGAAGCCCACCCCGGTGACTCTCAGCCTCCCTGCTGCATTTGAGAACGGTACCCGTGGTCACTTCTTTCTCCAGAACCTAGTAATATCCTCGATGAAACGCTCAATCCCGAGTATGGCGATTAGAGGGGCCATGACCAACTCCGCCCATAGAATCCAGGGGGTATTCTCATAAACGTAGCTGTAGGAGTGCAGCTTTATCTGGATGAAGTGCCAGGTAAAGAAGACTCCCATAGCGAACACTATACAGTCGGAGAGTATCTCCCTGGTTTCTCTCAGGAATTTCTTCATGCATCTAAGTAGTAGTGAACCACAGTAACGAGGTCACTATTCCCTCCGGGAATTCCCTCTCCCTCTTGCCCGTTCTGCCACTTAATTCTCAGACCAGTATCAAAAGGTACTGAGTCTTGCTCGAATATCCGGTACTGGGCTATTATCCAGGGAGCTGGACCAGCGATGCTCTTTATCGGGACACCCACCCAGTCGGTGCAGCCGTAGAATTGCCAACCGAAAGAGTTTAGGATGAGGTCCTCCATACCCGTAGCTTCCAGGCTGGGAGAGCTCTCGCCGTCAAGATACATACGGGTATTCCCCTCCATCCAATTGACATCATTGTCATTACTGACTCGCTGGTATATCGAGTGCAAAACACCCCTGCCTGCGATGTTAAGATACTCTTCCCATGCTAGAGGAGCCATATTTGCCGTGTGGCGCACAGCATACAGCCGGGTATACCGGTCAAGTGTGTGTGGAGGAGTGAGGGTTCGGTAAGCAATCTGGCTCCAGACAGCAACATCAGCGTCGACGTCGTTCTCCAGCACTATCTTGATACCGTTCGTGTAGGGAATGTCGATATACCGATAGCAACTCTGACCGACAAGACTATGCCCAACAAGTCGAGTCATGTAAGCAATGTACGGTACCCCAAAGAAGAAGTCCCAGGCAGGCATGTCGATAGTGGGAGCACCAGCACCATCATAGTATATCTTGAGAGTCATGTCCTGAACTGCACCTCTCGTAAGCCAGAGCTGCTTTATCGTTCCGGCTAAGGGTTTATTGAGTGGACCTGGAGCCTCAAAGAGAGTGAGTGTCTTTCCCCAGTTGTAGTTTATCCACATGCCAGGAGCATCGGCAGCCAAGGTTGTAATGTAGCCCCAGCAACGTTGCCCATCTAATACAAGCTTCACCCTGTACCAGACTTCCTTGGCGGCAGCGTAGTCGTCGCAAATGCGGGCCTGAAGGTTGCCGACTCCATGTATGCGGATAGCTGTAAAGTTGTCATGTAACCACATGAATTCGTAGAATGTACCTGGAGCCGTCTGGTAGAGTGATAGCCCCATCTCCCACAAACCAGCGCCAATTTCGGCCCAAATATCCCCCTCGATGATGTAGCGACCATCTGCCGGCGGGATATACTCCGTGCAGTAGAGGTTATTCCAGAAGTTACCAGCAGCCTGCTGCTCCACACAGCGACCTGAAGGGTGGATACCATCTGCCTTGACCTGCCAATCTGAACCTACCCCCCACTGTGCAAAGCCATCAGGTAGCGCATTCAGGGCATCGTCGGTAAAGTCATTCTGATACAAAACCGTTCCGTCATATTGGGATACCTTGAGATTGGCGACACGGTTCAAACCTGAGTACGAGACAAACCCCAGGTTACCTGCGTGAGCTACAGGTTCGGTATTCCGTTTGAGAGGCACACCGCCCACAGAGTCCCACCTGAGGGGGACTCCGGCAATCCTCTCTCTCAGGTTGATGTGCTCATTCTCAAGCAGGTCAAATCCGGAATGAGGCTGGTAGATTGTCATTCTTCTTTGTTCCCTTATACTACTATATTGTGTCCTTGTTCAGTATTAGTCCCGCCGTCGACGAAGGCAGCGGTGGTATTACCGAGGAGCTGATTCGAGGTGATGATATTCTTGTTGGATTGACCAGCCCCGGCCTCCACTATGTCAATCCCATTTACATTGCTGGTGCACCTTACCGCCGTGACGGTATTGTAGTCAGCGTTACCCGTGCCATCGCCCTCTATCCGCACCCCGTCTTCGAAGTCATGGGCCTCGCCACCAATGAGTTGGCAACCGGTACACCGCAGGAAGTATACGCCGTACGTCCCCGCCGTGTCTTGGCCATCGCATTGGGCAGGAGTTACGGTCACATTCGTGCAATCTTCGAGCACGATGCCGTGGCCGGCCGGGTCATAGAGACTGATATTACTTAGCTGTGAGTCTGAGCAGTTGTCAAGGTGAAGAGCGTGAGTGGTATTGGCCACCTTGCTAATCAAGGTGGTAATTCTCAAATATGTGCAGTCAGTAGCCTTGAAGTTTGAGAATCCCGCATTCCTACCACTGCCGCTCACTGTCACATTCACAAGTGAAGGACCACTACCACAATTCTCTAGCCTGATGGCCTCTTCGCCGTGAGAGATTGCGTAAACATCCTCGATATTCAAGTCGCTGACAGTATCGACATAGATACCAGCATCATTACGTGCTCCCGTGATTTTCCCACGCACGGTCATGGACTTAATGGTCACTGCCGTTACGCCATGAGCATAGATACAGTCAATATCGTCCGCTGCAGCCAAGATTTCCGTTACTCCAATACCGGAACCTTCGAGAGTGAAGCCACCAACGTCTATGTCAACCACAGCTGTGATGGTGAACGTCCCCGGGTGGAGGAAGATATACCTGCCGGTATCGATAGAGTGATTGATGTTCATACCGGGAACGCACTCATAGTGATTGGTAGATACCCGCCAGGTTACTACACCAACTGCCCCGCCACAAGCCATCAGGGTTCCACCAGTGATCCGTATCTCACCTGCAGCGTTGGTGCAGTTCACCGATTCGACATAGCAATCCTTGAAGGTGAACAGTCCGGTGCCGGCGTTGGTGACCGCATCTATATCATCTACACCCTCACAGGCTATAACCGTAGCCCCGGTGGCATTGGAGATGATATTACCCTGGGTCATATTACAGGACATCAGGTCGATGTCATGGTCGAGGGGCTCAGCGGCGGTGATTATGTTTCCGTGGAAGGTCGTAAAATAGCAGTCCAGGAGACACCGTAAGGTACTGAGATGAACGTCCCTCGAGAAACTTCCCCGGTGGACATCTACCGACCCCCGGGTCATTTGCAGGCTGTATCCGGCTCCCGTACCGACAATATTGCAATCGGTTATTGTGGGTGCTCCAGCAACAGTGTTTACCAGTACTGCGGGTATCGCAGCGCCCGGGGAAATAACGGTGATATTCTCAAGGTACAGGGTCTGGGTAATGTTGATAACTGCCGTAGCAGGGGCAGCAGCAGGAGCAATCATCACATGTTCATCCATCCCTCGGATGGTTATTAGTGCTCCCCCAGTAGTGGTTAGGTCTCCCTCATCATAGGTTGTACTGGGATAGAGCAGGATTACCCAAAAGCCACCATGAGCGTCAGCGGTATCGATGGCTGTCTGGATCAACATGCCCTGGCTGAGCTCAAGGGTATTCTGGGGATTTAACCTTACTCCCTGAGGAGTCTTTGTAGACATTACCATGGTCAGACTCCTTTACTCAGC
>DATKWT010000158.1 GCA_035529395.1 Dehalococcoidales bacterium
ATTGGTAGCGGGGGTTGGATTCGAACCAACGACCTTCGGGTTATGAGCCCGACGAGCTTCCACTGCTCCACCCCGCGATGTACTCAAAGTATAACCCCTGCCAGATAGAGTGTCAAGGCCGTGTACTCGTCCCAGCACCCGGGAGCACTGAGTGCGTCATCCCGACTGACCGACACCTGCTTCACCGCAATGGCGCGAAGAATGGTATGGACATTTATCCCCAAAACGTATTATACTCTGGTGGGTGCGGAACTTAAAAACCGCACACAACAAGGAATAACTGTATCGACACCGAAACCCCACCTCAGGGAGAGAGTGTCCCTTAAGGAGAATAATTTGAAGATACTTTTTGTATACCCGCAGTATCCGGATACCTTCTGGAGCTTCAAGCACGCTCTGAAATTCGCGGCCAGGAAAGCGGCCCACCCGCCCCTGGGGCTGTTGACAGTGGCTGCAATGCTGCCGGCGGAATGGGAAAAGAAGCTGGTAGACATGAACGTCACCTCACTCAAGGACAGCGATATCGGCTGGGCTGACTACGTGTTTTTAAGTGCTATGGTTGTTCAGAAGGACTCCGCCAGGGAGACCATCGCCAGATGCAGGGTACTCGGCACCAGGATTGTCGCCGGCGGCCCGCTGTTCACCAGCGAATACGAAGAGTTTGATGAGGTTGACCACCTGGTACTCGATGAGGCCGAAATTACCCTGCCACCGTTCCTTGACGACCTGGAAAAGGGATGCCCACAGCACATCTACACGTCAACGGAGAGGCCTGACCTGAGCTTGACGCCCATCCCGATGTGGTCACTCATTAACATGGACAAGTACTCGTCGATGAATATCCAGTACTCGCGGGGCTGCCCGTTCGACTGCGAGTTCTGCAATATTGTAATACTTAACGGCCACAAACCGCGGACCAAGAGCAAGGAACAGATACTGGCAGAGATGGAGGCCCTGTATAGCCAGGGATGTCGCAGCAGTCTTTTCATCGTCGATGACAACTTCATAGGGAACAAGAAGAAGCTCAAGACAGAAGTCCTCCCGGCAATAATCGAATGGTCCAAAGCGCGGAAGTACCCCTTCCCACTGTTCACTGAAGCCTCGATAAACCTGGCCGATGACGACCAGCTTATGCAGCTAATGGTCGAAGCGGGGTTCAACCGGGTATTCGTTGGTATTGAAACGCCCAATGAAGAGAGCCTGGCGGAATGCAATAAGTACACCAATGCGAACCGTGACCTGGTAGCTTCCGTTAAAAAGATACAGTCCTTCGGGATGGAGGTGCAGGGGGGCTTTATCGTCGGCTTTGACAGCGACCCGCTATCCATCTTCCGCAGCCAGATAAACTTCATCCAGAACAGCGGCATCGTCACTGCCATGGTCGGCCTGCTCAACGCCCCACGCGGTACGAGACTGTACCAGCGGCTCTACAAGGAGAACCGCCTGTTGAAAGACAGCACCGGTGACAATACCGATTGCTCCATCAACTTCATACCCAAGATGCCCTACGAGACCCTGATTGACGGCTACAAGCATATCATGAGCACCATCTACTCACCCAAGCAGTATTACGAACGAATAAGGACATTCCTCAAGGAATACAAACCCTACCAGGTGAAAAGAGCCACCAATATCCGCTTATACTATGTCTGGGCATTCATCAAGTTAGTCTGGGTCCTGGGCGTCATGGAGAAGGGGAGGAGGTACTTCTGGAGTTTCTTCATCTCCACCCTGCTCAAACGCCCGCGTCTCTTTCCAATGTCAATGCTCTTGTCTGTGTACGGGATACACTTCCGCAGGGTCATGAAGAAACTGGAAAAAATACCCTCTCTGGATGTGCAGGGTAACCTTGAGGCTGCGCCGAACCTGGTCAACGGCGACAGGACCTAGGCCCCAGAGCTTTCTACAGGACTTACAGCCATGACATAGTTCTGGTGTGTTATATTCACCAAATCCAGAGGATGATTTTCCTTTTGCGTTATGTCAAAAGTTGTGCTAGAATGAGCCGTATTGTCGCAGACCTGATGGGTCTATGTAGAGGAGTTAGGTGAGAGAAGAGATAGACAGGTTCCTGACGTACCTCACCACAGAAAGAGGCTTTTCCGACAACACGGTAGCCGCCTACAGGAACGACCTTTACCAGTTGGCACGGTTTATCGAGGAGGAGACCAGTAAACAGGGCCTGGTGCCATCCTGGACGAACTTTGGCCGGCAGGGGATGCTGGCACACCTCCTTTCTCTACAGGAGCGGCAGTATGCCGAAACCACTCGCGCCCGGAAGGTTGCCGCGGCAAGGTCTTTCTTCAAGTTCCTGGTAGCCGAGGGCACCATAAAAGAAGACCCGACACGGAACATGGAGTCCTTCAACGTGGGGAGGTCTTTGCCCAGGCCAATCTCGGTTAGCCAGGTGCGCGCCCTGCTGGAACAACCGGCCAGGCAGTCTAAGCCGGAAGCAAGAAGGGACTCGGCAATGCTGCAACTGCTTTATGCAAGTGGCATGAGAGTTAGTGAACTGGTTTCTCTGAATCTGGAAGATGTCAATACCGGCAGTGGCGACGTCCGTTGCTTTGGTAAAGGACACAAAGAGCGCATCATCCCGATACATGAGAGGGCGGCTTCGGCAGTAGAGGAATATGTTCGTGAAGCCCGTCCTCACATGCTAAGACGTGATGATGAACGTGCCCTGTTCCTGAACCACCGCGGCGAGCGACTTACCAGGCAGGGTTTCTGGCAAATACTGAAGCAATACGCCAAGGCAGCCGGTCTGGAAGGTGAGGTTACACCGCACACGTTGAGACACAGTTTCGCCACTCACATGCTTAGCGGCGGCGCGGACCTCAGGGCCGTCCAGGAGTTGCTGGGGCATGCCAATATCTCCACCACCCAGGTATACACCCATCTTACTACGGAACATGTCCGGCGGTCCTACGAGAAATCCCACCCCAGGGCCAAGTAGCCTACAGGAGGAAGCCATCAGATGCCCGGCAAGTCGAGAAGCAAGCGAGGCAGACAACCCCAGAGCAAAAAGGCTAAGAGTCGACAGCGACACGTAGCTACCCAGGTATCGGCAGCCGTTGCATCCCCTGGGCAGGTTTCTCAGCAGTATGTAACCTCTCCGGTGGTAGGAACACCACGGCCCACGGCATCACCTTCACCGATACAGCATTCCTACATTACTGCCGAGCTCCGGACCATTGGCATCCTGGCTGCCATAATGCTTGGCACACTCTTCGTACTTTATGCGGTTCTTACCTAGCTCTATCCCGGTGAGACCCACTATGGACTTTGAAAAGGCGAGGGCACGGTTGGTCGAGCACCTCGCCAGGGAAATCAAAGACAAGCGTGTACTGGCAGCAATGGCACACGTGCCCAGGGAGCGCTTTGTCCCACCTGAGAGTACACTCCTGGCCTACGAAGACCGTCCACTACCGATAGCCCTGGACCAGACAATATCGCAGCCCTATATCGTGGCCCTGATGACACAAGGGCTGGAGCTTACCGGCAGCGAAAAAGTGCTCGAAGTCGGTACGGGCAGCGGTTACCAGTCGGCGATTCTCGCCGAGCTCTGCCGGTTGGTGGTGACAACCGAACGTCTGCCGGCCCTGTTCGAAACCGCTGGAAAGGCACTGGCTAAACTGGGGTACAAAAATATTGAACTGCACCTTACCGAGGAGACCCTCGGCTGGAAGGATGGAGCGCCGTACGACGCGATAATGACCACTGCGGCTGCCCCCTCTGTCCCTGGCGAGTTGCTGGAGCAACTAGCAGTCGGCGGGCGGATGGTAATACCGGTGGGCTCCCGCTACATCCAGGAGCTATGCAAGATTACCAGGCGCAAAAACCGGAATGTGGTCGAGAATCTCGGGGCCTGCCGATTCGTATCCCTTATCGGCAAAGGTGCCTGGCCGGAGGAGCCGGAATCCTAGCACAGGACGTTCTGTGCTAACGCACTTATTATGCTTTGGAAGAACTTGAAGGAGGAATAATGATGGAAGTACTGGATGCTATCAAGACAAGGAGGAGTATTCGCCGGTACAAGGACACTCCGGTGGACGATAATACTCTGGAGACTATTCTCGAAGCAGCCCGCTGGGCGCCATCCTGGGCCAACACCCAGTGCTCGCGCTTCGTTGTCGTGCGGGATAACGATATCAAGGCCAGACTTGCCGACACACTGAGCGCAAACAACCCGGCTACGGAGGCTGTCCGGAGCGCGCCTCTGGTAGTCGTCGCTTGCGCCGAACTGGCGAAGTCAGGCTGCTACCGGGGCGAGGCCACCACTGACAAGGGCGACTGGTTCATGTTCGATGTTGGGCTGGCGATGCAGAACCTGGTACTTGCTGCCCACGCTCTCGGGCTGGGGACAGTGCATATCGGTGCATTCGATGCCGGCAAGGCAGCCGGGGCAATTAGTGTCCCGGACGGCTACTGCGTGGTTGAGATGACGCCTCTCGGTTATCCGGACCATGAAGCCAAAACTCCACCCAGAAAGGAACTCTCCGAAATCGTTTTCTACGATAAATTCGGGGGCTAGGCAGACAGTCATAGTCTGCCGTTGAGCTTACCAGGTGTACACAACACTCGTTGGTAGTGCCGGGCCAACCTGATGTGGCCAGTCTCAAGGGCTCACTCAGGCAGCAGCGTAACAGGCTTGAGCATCAGTCGGACCGTGTCATCGCTGAAGGCAGCGGAATCTGCTCCGGTGGGTACCCGGTGGTTGCAGGTAAGGCTGCAATTCATTGAAGGAGTATGTCCATGAGAATCTGGAAACCTATCGAAATAAAGGGAATGCGGGTCAAGAACCGGATTGGCCTAGCACCCATGGTCAATATGCCCGGAGGAGAAGGCGGTTACATAAGTGACCTGACAATCCGGTGGTTTGAGGAGAGGGCCAGGGGTGGAGCCGGACTTATAATGACCGGTGCTGTCGTTGTCACACCGCCTACTGATGAAATGCTGCAGCAGCGGGCTGCTGCCGGTATGACCAAATGGGTTGGTGTCACCGATGACAAGTACATACCGGGCTGGACCAGGCTGGCTGACGTGATTCATTCCTATGGTGCCAGCCTCGGGGTCCAGACTGTGGCACTCGGACCGCAGTCAGGTCAGGCCGCCTCACCACCACCCTATCCGGATGAAACGCACCCCAAGGTAAGCGCTCAGTCGTTGCGCGGAGCCGAAGTGCCTGTCCACGTAGTCACCAAAGAGGGAATCGAGAAACACATCAACGATACCGTGGCAGTTGCCCGGCGCATGAAGGCCGCCGGAGTGGACTGCTTTGAGTTACACCTTGCCCATGGCGGTGCGAATCTTTATGCATCCTGGGTCTCACCAATGTACAACCGCCGAGAGGACGAGCACGGCGGTAGCTGGGAGAACCGACTTCGCTTTCCCATCGAGACAATACGCAGAATCAGGGAGGTAGTTGGCCCTGACTATCCGATACTGGTGCGAGTCGATGCGGATGAACTATTGGGCGAGTGGGGTATTACGCTTGACGATACTGTCAGTATAATCATACCTGCCCTGGAAGAGGCCGGGGTAGATTGCTTTGACGTTTCCCAGGGGTCGATAATGCACTCTCCCCAGGGGATTACCATTCCTCTATACTACCCCAGGGGATGTTTCATCCACCACGCGGAGGCGGTGAAACGAGTCACAAAGCGCCCGGTAATTGGCGTCGGCAATATCTTTGACCTGGACATGGCCGAGAAGTTTCTTCAAGAAGAAAAGGCCGACATGATATTCATGGCCAGGCAGTTGACGTGTGACCCGGAAACCCCGATGAAGTACTTTGAGGGGAGGACAGAGGACATACGGAAGTGCATCGGCTGTATCGGTGGTTGCGGTCGGCCCTGCACTATTAACTATGACATCCAGGATGAACCCATCCCGCTCACACCGGCGAAAGAGATTAAGAGAGTACTGGTACTCGGAGGAGGCGTAGCGGGCATGGAAGCCGCCCGGGTGGCGGCACTGCGGGGTCACACAGTAACTCTGATGGAAAAGGACGGCCAGCTCGGAGGGATGGTGGCAACCCTCGCCCTTAATCCTCTCCTGAGTGAGTTCGGAAACCTGGTGACCTACCTGACTCACCAAATGCGGAGACTGGGTGTCGATGTGCGGGTATGCAAGGAAGCCACCGCAATAGATGTAGCGGAACTTGCACCTGATGTCATCATAGCTGCCACCGGCTCAACGGCAACACTACCCGAGATAACCCGGGGGAAGCCGGGTGTGATGACGTACCGTGACGCCTGCCGTGAACCCAAAGCGGTTGGCCAGAAGGTGGTTGTCTGGGGCTTCTTCGGCGCGGAACTGGCCATATCGCTGGCCGAGCAGGGTAAAGACGTCGTCCTGACAGGTAAGTCCGGGGAGGGTTCACTGGGCAGCGACGTCTCCGGGCCAAGACGGTTCTGGCTCTTGAGGAAGTTGACCGATATGAGTTTTGCCAGAGAAGGGCCGGAAACCATGCGGGTAACCAATCCGCGTGTACTTTCCAACTGCGATGTTGTCGACATTGCCACCGATGGCGTCAAGGTGTGCGACCGGAATGGGGCTGAGAAGTTACTGCCG
>DATKWT010000159.1 GCA_035529395.1 Dehalococcoidales bacterium
CCGAAACCGGAGGCAATAACAATAAAGAGGAGGTAATAAATAACAAAGCACAGAAAACCCCAGACCATGAAAGAATGACCGAGGCCAGCCCAGTCCTTGCGGCGGATGTTCTTAAACTGGCACTGCTGTAGAATCAGGTGCCAGATAGCCCCTAATATCTTCCCGATGGTCAGTTTGGATTCGCCAACATTCCTCCCCAGGTATATGTACTGGACAAGTTGATATCCCCTGACGATGAAAATACCGGCAGCCAGGGCGGTTAAACCCCAGAATATCAGAAACCCTGCTGCTCCCATATCACTCACGGGATTCATCACGAGCACCCTCCTTCTTTACTGGACGGTCTATGGCAGACTGACTGCTGCAAAGAGAACATCATCAGGCTAAGCCTTCTTCTGAGCGTGCAGTTCTCTGATGTGGCTGGTGATCGCCGGTACCACCTCAAAGAGGTCACCCTCGATACCGTAGGTGGCTACCTCGAAAATAGGCGCCTGCCGGTCGCGATTGATGGCGATTATCACATCGGAGTCCTGCATGCCCACCAGGTGCTGAATAGCGCCACTGATACCGCAGGCGATGTATATCTTGGGTCTAACCGTCTTTCCGGTTTGTCCAACCTGACGCTCCGGCGGCAGCCAGCCGGCTTCAACGGCACTACGAGAGGCAGCGACGACACCGCCCAGTTCATCTGCCAGCTCCTGCAGTACCTGGAAGTTCTCCTTCGACTTCATGCCCCGTCCGCCGGCAACGATAATATCGGCAGCAGCGATATCGATATCTTCGGCAGCATGACTGCGGAGGTCATGTACCTCCAGCACCTTTACCCTGATATCCTCCTCGCTGATAGCCAGGGACTCACGAATAATCTCTCCCTTGCGCAAAGGGTCTTTATCCGGCATAGGCATCACGTGAGGTCGCACACTGGCCATCTGCGGTCGCGTGCGTTCCGTCATAATTGTTGCCATGATATTGCCACCGAAGGCAGGCCGCGTCTGCAGGAGAAAGCGGTTCTCATCGATAGTCAGTCCGGTACAGTCCGCGGTCAGTCCTGTCCTGAGCTCGGTGGCCACGGCACCAGCCAGGTCTCTACCCAGGCCGGTAGCGCCAATGAGCACTATCTCCGGTTTATACTTGCCTACCAGGTAACAGATTGCGCGGGCGTATGCAATGGTACGGTAGTGATGGAACACCGGGTCATCCATCAGGTAGACCTTTGACGCCCCGTAGGCAAAGGATTCCCCGCAGAGTTCCTCCACCTTGTCCCCGATGACCATGGTACACAGCTCCACATCGAGGGTTTTGGCAAGGTTGGCACCAACACCGAGTAGCTCCCAGGAGACATCGGCTGCCTCGCTATCTATCTGCTCCACGAAGACCCAGACACCATGGTACTCCTTCAGCCTGGCCCTAATCCGTGTCTCCTCCTCGTCCACCTCCTCAACTTCAGGTTCCGCCTCGGCAACCCCTTTTTTGGCAAGCTCATCCAGTATCTTCTGCTGCTCCGGTGTGAAATAAATCTCAATTGCATCGGACGGGCAAATACGAACACAGCGCTGGCAGCCGGTACATTTCTCGATATCGAAGACCGGTTCACCGGCGTCGTTCATCGTTATCGCTTCGACCTTGCAGGTGCTCTCACAGCGGGCGCCACAGGCAATGCACTTGCCGGGTATCAGTCGGGCAATGCCCAGAGGTTTCTTTACCTTCTTTTTCTTCTGTTCCATATACCCTACCTTTACGGAGAAACTATATCTTTACTGACCAGAGTATCAACGAGTAGCCGGGCAGCTTCTCCAGGTTCGTTCATCCCGTCACCGAGTATCTCACCCTTGACTCTTTCCGGTGAGAAGATGCGTCGCACCTGAGTAGGCGAACCCTTCAGACCGATAGCCGTTTCGTCGAGTTGCATTACCTTGTTGTCCCACAGCGCGACTTCAGCCTCTTCAGCCGTGAGCCGCATCGGAACCGTGGGGTAACGGGGGCGGTTAATCTCCCGGACCACGGTCAGCACCGCGGGCAGCGCTGCCTCCACGATTTCATGGCGTCCCTCCAGCTTGCGCCTGACCACCACCTTCCGCGCCTCAACGTCCACGCTCCTGACCTGGTCGACCAGCGTAAGCTGCGTATATCCGCACCTGCTGGCGATACCAGGGCCTACCTGGGCAGTATCACCGTCAATTGTCTGCTTGCCGCAGATAACCATGGCCACTTCTTCCTCCTGGGCAAGCCTCTTTACCGCCTCGGCAATAACCATACTGGTAGCCAGCGTATCGGCACCACCGAATACGCGGTCGCTGAGAAGAATGGCTCTATCCACACCCAGAGCCAACGTTTTCCGCAGAGTGACCTCGGTGTTCGGTGGCCCCATAGATATGGCGGCAACCCGGAACCCGTATTCGTCCTTCAGCCGGAGGCTCTCCTCCAGCGCGTGGGTATCAAACGGATTGATAATAAAGGGTACGCCTTCCCGAATAAGGGTACCGGTCTCAGGGTCGATCTTGACCTGGGTGGTGTCCGGCACCTGTTTTACGCACGCTACGACCAGCATTCCTTATCCTCCCTCTTTTCAATCATCTCTTCCAGTTATGAAAGCACGGCATTGCGATGCCGGTAGTATCCGGTCAGATTAGCCAGGGCTTTTGCGGCACGCTCCTTTGTCAGGTAAACAGGAATCCCGTTCTGAAGGTAGAAATCACGTATCTTGCGCCGCTCGCCCTCGGATTCCAGCGAATCGGTAGAGACAGCCTCTACTGGCATCACTATTACCACTGGCTTGCCGAACCTGTTCTTGATGTCCAGTGGAATCTGCATCGTCTCCCCGAGCAGTTCCGGGGGCCGGAACTGCTGCTTGCTGCCAGGCAGTGCCGAGGCCATCTCTATTTCATCCACCACCAGGATATCAATGTCGGCATCGGTGCATACTGTCTCCAGGACACCCCTGAACATAGGTGGCATCGGGAACGGACCGCCGACATCCACCGGGTTCTTCGCACTGGCCCCAACTGCGGGGATTATCGCCAGCAGCTTCTTTTCCAGTTCCGGTGGGAATAGCGGCACAGAAAGTCCCGCTCGCTCCCAGGTATCCGCAGCCGCGACGCCAATACCACCACCACCACCGACGGAACACATCCGGCGCCCCATCTGAGGCTCAAGGTGAATAAAGGCCAGCGTGGTATCCAGCAGTTCTTCGAGGTTGTTTACCTGGATAGCTCCGGTCTGCCGGAAGACGGCCTCCCAGATTGCTTCCTCGCCACTCAGGGATGCGGTGTGGGACTGTGCCGCCCTGGCACCACCCTGAGTGAGGCCGCCCTTCCAGATAATCACCGGTTTGGTCCGGCACACCTCTTTAAGAACCCTGAAGAACCGGGGGCCATCTCTTACCCCCTCCAGGTAGCCGGTAATGATGTCTGTCTCCGGGTCCTCGAGGAAGTACTCCAGAAGATCGCATTCGTTAATGTCACAGGCATTTCCGTAGCTGACCGCCTTACTGAACCTTATTCCAAGGCCGTCGGCCCGGCGTGGCACCCGGATGGCATAACCGCCGCTCTGGCTGATAAAACCTACCGGCCCGGTCTCCCTGGACAGATTCTCTCCTGGCAGGATAGTCATCCCGCCGCCGGGACAATAGACCCCGAAGCAGTTAGGTCCGACGATACGGAGACCCCGCGACGCACTTGATGCCAGGTCCCTCTCCATCCTCGCTCCCTCTTCGCCCAGTTCACGGAAACCGGCGCTGAGTACCTGGACAGCCTTCACTCCTTTGGCCAGACACTCTTCAACCACTCCGGGAACGGCACGGGCTGGAACGGCAATGGATGCGAACTCTACCGGCTCAGGAATATCACCGACCCTGGCATATGTCTTCAGTCCGAAGACCTCGCTCTCCTGCGGGTTCACCGGATAAACCTTGCCGCTGTAGCCAAAGTTAAGCAGCGTCTTCAGGAATCTGCCGCCGAACTTGCTCTCACTTGCCGAAGCACCGATAACTGCGTGCGATTTCGGATAAAACACTGGTGCTAGCTCTTCTAACCTGTTTCCGCTCATAGTGCTATATCAACCTCAATACCCAATGAACGCCCTCAGAATAGGCTTCCGCCAGACACGTAATGGTTGGCGGAACGCATAGTACATAGCGGCTATATGATACTCCGACACAACCAGCCCTGTCAACGATGCATTGTGCGGTGTCGAGGACATCAGTGACAC
>DATKWT010000160.1 GCA_035529395.1 Dehalococcoidales bacterium
TGATGGCACCTGCCCCATCGCTTTGGGAGATAACATCTCAATAACCCTGAGCAGGACGGCCAATGTTGGTGCGGCTGGCTATGTGGCAGGGGTGCTAGTGATAGATATTTGCATTGAATATCAGAGCAACAAATTAGGGGAGGCTGTGTGATGGGAGACCAAAACACTAAGCCGAGAGAAATAAACGGGGTCGAGGGAGCACTTGGCCAGATAATGCAATCCCAGGGGCCTGGTGCTGTAGAACAATGGTCCGACCCTTCTGCTATTGGTGTTGACTACGGCCTGTCATTCTATGGTACCGTAAGTGGGATAGTTGCAGCTCCTAAATTCCAGTGCTCTGATCTGGCTGGGTTCGATGCTGATTTCTTTAAGGGCTATTGGGCCTATGTGGTATGGGATGCCGGTGGAGCTGCTGCACAGCCTCAGGGGCAGATGCTCCAATGTACCGGATACGCTGCCGGCGATTTTACCGTTGCGGCTTTTGCCCCGAACGCGATAGCCGTTGGGGATAAGGTACTGCTCCTGCACCCCAGTATTGCGACGACAATAGATACCACATCTGGGCTCGCTGCCCTTCAAGTATTACTGGCGGCTATTACAGCGGCTGGCCCGACAAATGTCCAGCTTGAAGCAGCCAGGGACGCCGTTATCGCTGCTATACCTGCGATGGTAGGTACAGACGGGGCGGCTCTAGCAGCTGACTGGACAGGAGCATTAGCTACAGCATTATCCGCGTATACGGCCGCAAAAGCGGCCTTCATTGATGTGGCAATATCTAGCAGAGCGCCATCAGCCACAGCATTAAGCACAGCACAGTGGACTAATGCCTTGGCTACGGCCCTCGGAAACTATACCGCGGCCCGGGCCGGCTATCTGGATAACATCAACCAGGCAGGGTTATTGCAGGTCACGGCCGCCAGAGCTGCTCTTCTCGACCAGATAACCGCTCTTAGACTGGCCGAGCTGGATGCCGCTAATATACCGGCGGATATAGATACCCTTAAAACTAGACTTCCCGCGGTCCTAAGCGCCGTCAGAATTGGGTATCTCGACGAGCTGGATGCCGGCAACCTTCCCGCTACGACCGACAATATCCTCCTGGACACCCAAATAAGGGTAATTCAATCCGGAGTGCAGGCAATCCTCGCTGCTGCGACCGAGTGGCTTCACATAGACTCTGGTACTAATGGTGCCGAGATACTTAGCATTACCATCAGCGGCTTAATAGGACATGACTGGACACTTGCCACCTATGTGCCTGCAGCGGACGCAGTGGCTGCTCCGGCAGCCGACGACAAGAGGGATACTATAGCCTATCTGGCTGCCGATACAGAAGGTGGTCTGCTAAAGCCCTTTGGCATACCTTTCAATGCCTACCTCAAGTTCACCAACGATGGAGCGAATGACCAGATTGATCAGGTGACTATTACGTATAGAAGCAGGGGCGTACTGACGCTCACGTGGGGGGCGTAAATGCCATTAGACCCAAGTAGAACCGGGAAAACGCTCGATGTTGCCAAGACAGTCATCCTTACTGGGGATGCTGCTGTGGGCGACGTCCTGGACCCAAAGACTTTCTACAAAGACGACCCGGAAACTAAATTGACGGGCACGCTGGCTACCGTAGCAATAGTAGCCGCTAATGACAGCTACCCCGCAGGATACCATGTTGGCAATGTTGGTGGATTGGATGCCATAGATGCTGACCTTGCCTCAGCTAATATTAAGTCTGGCAAGACCATTTTCGGCAAGGCCGGGGCAGCCACTGTTCAAGACATAGCCGACGCTGACCTGGCCGTAGCGGAAGCACCGACCGGCAAGAAGTTTTACGCCGTGACTGGGGGTGTTAAGACTGGCACTGGAACCAAGGTTCTTAGTGCTGCCAATGAAACTGTTGCCGCCGGATACTATGCTGCCACTACCCTCAGCACTGTGGATGTTCACCTCGCTGCGGAAAATATTAAGACTGGTGTAGTTATCTTTGGATTCACTGGGGCACTTATCCCAGTATGGTACGCATCCGACACGCTGCGAAACTCCAATGATACCGAGCAGCAGTATAACTCTATCGCATACAGCAAGGAGAAAGAGACCAAACTAGACCAAGAGTTCAGCGGTGGCATACGTATCAAGTTTGATGGGAGACGCGTCGGTGACTATCTTGCGTATGCGAAGATATACCGGAACGGGGTGGCCATAGGCACAGAGCAGACGATGGGAGGCGCAGGCACAGCTTATGTTACATTCTCCGAAGACTTCGCTGGTGTTGCATGGGCAATCAATGACCTTATCCAGTTATATGTATACTCTGCGGATGTATCATCGGCATACGCAGTCAAAAACTTCAGGTTCTACTATGATGTCGTGGCGGATGCTATACCGACAACGAATCAAGACCCGTAGGAGCTAATATGATTGGGGCAATAGAGTTTCAGAATAGTGGCGAACTCCCGACCATCATCCTTGATCTCGAGCAGCAGGGATGTGTGGTTCGAGAAATCCAATACCATACTGACGGATGCCGGGTTATTTACAGTGACATGGCACCCGCAGTCAACTTGCCGCGACTAGAGGAATATCTGATAGGGCTGGAAAGATGAATCACTATCGACAGTGTAGCGGGCTGATATGAGGGCGCACAATAGTGTTTATGGCCCGGGGTGTGTAGAGTGGTAACCGAAGCCGCAATTCAATGCAGCCGTGAGGCGGAGAGCCATGCAGGAGCGCTACGCAAGGTAGATGGCCGGTGGGTCTGCCAGCAATGCTGGGCAAAAGAAAACAACATTGAGGTTAAGAAGTCACCAGGCAGGCGTACCCTATGCCCACGATGTGGAGAGGTCTTGATGACTCGCTACAGGGGAGGTGGAGTAAGCATCAAATCTCTGAATACAAATGGACGCAAGGCTACCCTGAAGTGTAAATGTGGTTACGAGAAGACCATTCGTAATCCCTTTGGCGGAAGGATGAGCCGCGATGAGGTTGCCCGACAGCGATTGCGATCTGTGGCAAGACAGGCAAAACACGAAAGAAAAAATAGGGAGTAGAGATGAAGGGATTAACTAGAGGCCTGGCTGTAGCACTGGAGGCAGTAGGAATCTGTGCGGTCCTCATCGGGATCGGGATTGAGGTGTACTACGAAGCCGACTGGGGCTTTGTATGCATTACGGGGGGAGCTGTAGTCGTAAGCACCGGCTCTCTCATTTTCGCAAAGCTGCTCAAAGGGAGAGGTTGACGCTGTTTACCTCACTCTCTTTTTCCGGCGCTGGCCGTTGAGCCGGTAATACCTGTTGCGACCCGAGAATGCACCCCAGGCGACTTCGTGGCCATCGACTTTTTCGAAGTGTATCCAGGCCTCAATGCACAAGTCGCAAAGCTCTTTACCGCGGTAAAGGATGACCTCTTCCAGGAAGTGGTTAGGGCCGCAGTAGATAGTGCAACACCGGCACTGCAGGTGCTCGGAATAAAGGACTCCGCAGATCCTGCAAACCGGGCCACTGGTATAGTCACTAAACTGTGTCAAGACTCAGCCTGCTTCTTCTCCGGGGCCTTCTTCCTGAACCAGTACTGGACCACGAGGGCATTCCAGCCAATGAGTGCCCCCAGGAAGACACTTGTACCGGAGGCCTCCAGTACCCCTACGCCTGAGGGCTCGGCGAGGGCACTCCTAACTATCAGGACCGTGAATACCGCCCAGCCAAGAGTGACCAGGAGCAACAGGATGGTATAAATCCACTTCATTTTCATATCTGAGTTCATTTTGAATCCTTTGTCAAGAGTTTATCGCCTCCTGAGATGGTATTCTTCCAGTCATATTTGATTCCCTTATTGCCGTACATCGGGCGGAGTTGCCGTAGGTCAACCCCGCCCGACGCTATACCTACGGGGCTTTGACTACAATTCTTCTGGAGCCGGTTCACTCGGAGTGGTTACCGAGCCCTGCGCTCCTGCCCCTGTGGTATCACCTGTGGTATCAGAGGGATACTGTAGTGATTTGAATGCGTTGCCAATTTCCTGCGTCTTGGCCGTCAGATATTTGTCGTAGTGGTCCTCACAGACCGGGATATTGTCAGCTCCCACACCGCACAATTCGTCTTTACCGCACTAATGGCACGTTCTCATCAGGTCTTGCTTCCCCTGCGGTCTTTAACAGACTGTGCCCACGCTGCAATCGTAGAGTAAGGCAGCTTATCCAGCTCCTGGATCAGGGGCTCCATCTCTTCTGGAATGCCTGTCTCTCCCTCGAGAGCACTTTCCCTGGTGATGGATACGGGGGCTTTAACGGTTTCGAAGGCCCAGGGGTTGAAGCAGTAATGGTCCCGAACGCACTGAAGAGACGGAGCAGTGAAGCGGTCATAGATGGAGTACCTCACGCCGTCAGGGGAGACCAGGGCGTGGTAATAGTTCTCCTCAGCCTGTACCAAAAGGATGTGGTAGCCTTTGTCCATCCATTCCATGTGTGGCAGTGTCATCAACATCCTCCTTGAATTCCCGTAACGCAGTTGCCGTTACATCTAGGGTACTTTCTTGAGTCTCCGGTAGCTCTTGCCCTCTAGCTCAGTCATCTTGCCGCCGGTCATCCCGTAGAGGCGGTCCACAGTGTCAACTCCCATCAACAGTTGTAAAGAGTCATCACCTGCTAGAGGCCGGCGGGAATTGAGTACGACAGGAAGCCCCGCCCTTACTCGGGCATCAATGAGATACCAGTACATTTCCTGGGTGAACCGGTAGGACCTGGGCTGCTCCTTGCCGACGTCATCGAGCATGAGAAGGTCGACTCCCCCGAGTTCCTTATAGACGTCAGTCTCCCGCTCATGGCGCTGGCCATCAGGGGCGTCGTAGGTAGCCCGGACCCTCCTCACCAGCTCGGGGCCACTGACGAATCTGACCGGGCAACGAGTTCGTTCCGGGTCTCCATCCCAGTTATCAATGATGTGGGCAGCCATGCAGCTCATCAATACGGTTTTCCCGACTCCGGGGGTAGCCGAGTACAGTATCAGTGAGCGGGAAGCGGCAGGGTCATCTACAACAAAGGAATCAGCCCACTTCCGGCAGACTTTCTGTGGCTTGACCTGGTAGCTCATATCAAGGTCCTTGAACCGAATAGCCTGGAACACCGGTGGGATTCCACAAGCGTGGAGCCAGGTCTGACGCAGGGAGAGGACCTTGAGGCGGCGCTCTTTCTCCGCGGCATCATTTTCGGCAGCTTCCATCTTCTCCCGGCACGACGGGCAGTCACGGTCGCGGATCACCCGGGGCGGGTCGACAAAGTAGAAGGTCGTGACGTCACCTTCGAAGCTTTCACCGCACGTCTTACAATCACAGGGGCCCGTCTCAGTCTTCTGGGTCGGTCTCGTCATCTGCGTTGACGGTCCAACCGTCCTTCTCTGCTTCCTCCCGAGTATATCTCCGAGGAGCTCCAGCCCCTGCGTCCGCGGCTCGCCTTGATAGTCCTTGGTTTCTTCCGGCATCCGGCGGTCCTCCTTCATCTTGCCAGTTCTCAAGTATTGCCCGGATGTATTTCCAGTTTCTCTTGTTACGGGTCAGGGCTTCCTTGAAAGCGGGTCTAATCCAGCTGATATCGCCACTGAAACTTTCACAGAATTCTCTAATATCTTCCCCGACTATGCCCGGAAGTTGTCCGATGTTTTCTTCAAACAGGGTGACGATTTGAGCGGAAACGGATTGGAGAATAACGGAATTGTCGTTACTTGTAACGAGTTTTCTGACGTTACGCTCTTCCTCTGTCTCTCCCTCTTCCTCTTCCTCTAAAAGGGGGGGTCTGGGGGGGACCTCGTGTAACGCCTTTTCCGTTTCAAACTGGCGCCGGCGGTGTCGCTTCACCCTGTCTCTCACGGCCTCTCTGGTGGCTGAGGGAACCTGTGACTGCCTGTCGGCAAACTTGGTAATGACCAGGGTCGCCCCGTCCCAATGAAGGCTGCTCTGCCGCTGCATCTTCTCAACCATGCTCATCAGATGCCTGATGTCGGTCCTCTTGGACAGATGAAGACAGTTGGCGATCTCGTCGATATTCAGAGGGCGTCCGGCGCTCTCCGAAATGCGCCCATCCTGAGCCAGCTCTTGAGCCAGGGTAACCAGCTTCCACCATGCCCCGGTCTCGGCAAGGGTGAGTCCGAGCATCTTTGGGTCGTGAATCCACTCGACCCACA
>DATKWT010000161.1 GCA_035529395.1 Dehalococcoidales bacterium
GGGATGAGGCATTGACATATGAGAAGGTGGCCAGTACCATAGCTGACTACACAGGTACTCTCCGGTGGCAACCAGTATCGGCTGTACTGGAGTGTAGCTCAGCTGGTAGAGCAGCGGACTGCCACTCCTGTGGGACGTTGACAATCGGAAATCAGCTCTAATGCGGATGACCTGAATCACGGGAAAAGGTCAGGCATGCCTTCAGCATCATCCTCTTTGCATAACGTCAGCATAGGTGGGACAATAATGGGGGCAAGTCCATCTGCCCAAACTCTCCTAACCCGAAGTGTCCAGTTTCAGGGGTTCACTCCAAGTTGTTTATCAAAGGGTTCTTAAGATAGCTGTATCGACTGCCCGTAGAAGTTTACGTGTACTTGGGGGAATTGGTCATACACAGCTCAAGATATTGATTGAGCAGTGGAGGAAAGAATATAATCAGGTAAGTCCGCATAGCTTGTTGGACTACCGGCCACCTGCTCCTAAGGCTATTCTAACTATTACAACGACGTAGGAAGTGGTATAACTGCTGGGGCGGGTCAGACACATTTGGGGTGTACTATATTGGGGAGAAAGGAGTCCGGGCACCGATGGATATCCCCGCAGCCAGATGGCATCGAGTGATTGATGGCAGGAGATCGCGCAGGCGATTCGACGAGAAACCACTGAAGACGAAGCACCTCAAACGCCTGGAGGCGGTCTGCGCGGATTTCAGGCCCTTCGAGAGCGCCCGTGCCGTACTGGTAACGGAATCGCCCGAACGCGTCTTCAAGGGCGCGATTGGGCCCTACGGCAAGATCAGGGGAGCGCCGGCGTTCATTGCCTTCGTCGGCAACATGCAAAGCCCCATTGTGCAGGAGCAGATCGGCTATATGGGGGAAGGAATCGTGCTCGAGGCCGAAGCCCTGCACGTGAACACCTGCTGGGTGAGCGGTACGTTCCGGCCGGACGCGACGGCCGCGCTGCTTGGTATCAACAAGAACGAGGCGGTTCTGGCCGTTACGCCTGTGGGCTACGCGACGCCGCGGTTGTCCTTTGAGGAGAAGCTACTGACTGGGTTTGGCCGCACGCACAGACGAAAGCCTCTTTCGGACCTCGTGATCGGCCTTGAGCAAACCGAATGGCCCCAGTGGATCAGGGCGGCGCTGGAATCCGCACGCTTGGCTCCCTCGGCGGTCAACCGGCAGCCGTGGCGGTTCCACGTCGAGTGGGACAGCATCACCGTGGCGATCGACAGCGGTAAGCTGAAGAGGGAGTCTGTGCAGTCGAAGCGGTTGGACTGCGGTATTGCCATGCTGCACATTGAGGTAGCCGCAGTTCACCATGGGGTGAGAGGCAACTGGAGGTTCTTCAACCCTCCCCTGGTGGCCCGCTTCATGGTCGCGGACAAGGCGGTGTAGGCCGCGCTTGCAGGACAAGGCGGTGTAGGCCGCGCTTGCATTCGACCTGCCCCCCCCAACGTAAACAGACCAGCCAGCGCGATATAAGGACCGATGCTAGGCGTGGTACAATAGGCAAGTCTCAACGACCCTGGCAGACTAGTGTGCGTTGGCATGTTGGAACACTTCGGGCGGAGCGGCCGATAAAAAAGACTGCTTGAGTGAGGGGATTATTGTGGTTTAGATGGTCTGGGATATCTTCACCAAGGGATGGTTGGCACGAGCGGAGAAAGGTGAGAGGGTGCGCGTTGATAATGGTGACAGATTCATCTCTCTATGGATTGCATTCAATGGGTGGATAAGAGGCAGATACGGAGAGACTCATAACGACAGAGCCTTATTGGAAGAAGTGAAGCACTCAGACGACCTCTGCAATGTCTTCCTGGCCATGAGAATCACGGACACTAGGTTTAAGAACAGTCTGCTGAAACTTGGCAAGTACACCGTGATGAACATGAGATACCCGGAGGAACCCAGTAAATTTCTGGTATACGATGGCACGTTTACCTCACTAATGGAGGTGCTGTACAGCGTCCGGTGCAATCTCTTCCATGGTAGGAAGGATGTCAGTGAGGGCGAGAAGGATATCCTACTTGTGAGTCTCGCCTACCGCATACTGTTACCTTTATTCAAGCAGTTTCTCACACAACACAAAGTGACAGACCGTACTGAGCTGCAATGGCAGAGTACAGCTTTAGACTATCCTCAGTTAGTCCAGTCTTATAATGGCATTATGGAGTATCTCGTAGCCACCAATCTCCAGCGATTCAGATTCCAAAACGGAGTTCGAGGACTCTTTAGCCCATTAAGAGATCTATGGAGCGTAGATAAGGTGCAGAAATTTATTCGGGCTCTAGGATGGTTGTGGGATAAATAGCCGGAGTTCGCTTAGGGCAGACCAAGTGATTGCCGTGCCTTCCGTGCCGTTCTAGCAAGCCTATGAAAAACCCTTTCGACCAATCCCCGTGCGGCCCAGATGGGCCGCCTTCCCCTTCCTGTCCAGGAAGAGCCTTCCTACCGAGGAAGGGGGGAAAGATTATATCTGGGGGACACCGGCAGAATCTGGTTTCGGATTCTGCTAACGTCATTCTGTAAGAATGAC
>DATKWT010000162.1 GCA_035529395.1 Dehalococcoidales bacterium
CAGCGTGAGCTGGGCAAATTGACTATTCCAGGAAAGGTACGAAAGAACTGGAAAGACAGGCTCTTTGAGCTAGGAGTAAACGAAGCTTCATTATTCCCAGACTTGGATCATACGGCTATTCAAATTGAATGGGAGCTTACAAAAGGCTATTAGAAGGATTTAGAACAAACCTTCAAGTTATCATCAAAAGTTCTCGCTGCTGACTCCTGTAATCTTGGAACTACACATATGACTACAGGTATCAAGTGTAAACGCCACTGTTGCGTATCCCAGGCGCTCTGAGGCAATCCCGGGATGGATGCCGGACTTCACCATCAATGAGTTCCGCGAGGTGAAGATGTAGCCGTCATTGGTGAGGGCGCTGGGACACAAGGAGATTCCGTTCAGACCCTGCCGGATGGTCAGAACAAGTCCTGGAGAATATCCTGGAAGGGAGTAAATAATGGCTTTGGAATCAGTAGTCAGGATGGACTCGGTCAGCATCAAGTGCGGCTCCGGAGCCACCCGGGAAGTCGGCTTCGACCTGAAAGAGCTTGGGGCAACAAGGGTAATGGTGGTGACAGACCTCAATCTGGCGGAAAAAGAGCCCGTGAAGGTGACCCTGAAAGCACTCGAGGACGCAGGAATTGAGGCGGTCCTGTACAGTAATACCCGCATAGAGCCTACGGACGCTTCGCTGAAGGAGGCTATCGACTTTGCCACAAGGGGTAAGTTCGATGGCTTTGCAGGCGTAGGCGGGGGCTCGAGTATGGATACTGCCAAGATTGCCAATCTCTACTCGACCTATCCGGCTGATTTCCTTACCTATGTCAACGCTCCAATCGGCAAAGGGACTCCTGTGCCCGGCCCCCTCAAGCCGTTGGTCTGCATCCCTACCACCGCGGGAACCGGAAGCGAAGTAACAGGAGTGGCTGTCTTCGACCTGGTTGAGATGCATCTCAAGACAGCTATTGCGCATCGATTCCTGCGGCCGGCGACAGGCATAGTCGACCCGGATAATACGCGCACCCTCCCCAGGATGGTCGCTGCGTGTACGGGTTTTGATGTTCTGGCCCATGCCCTGGAGTCTTTCACGGCCATACCCTACAACCAGCGCCAGGCACCGGAAAACCCACGACTGAGACCTGCTTATCAGGGTTCAAACCCGGTGAGTGATGTCTGGGCGGCAAAGGCTATTGAAATGGCAAGCAAGAACATCGTCCGGGTAGTTCAAAATCCTGCCGATGAGGAAGCTCGCAGCCAGATGATTATCGCCGCCACTTTCGCTGGAATCGGCTTTGGCAATGCGGGTACGCATCTCGGTCATGGGATGTCCTACCCTGTGTCCGGAATGGTGCGTAACTACATCCCCGAGGGATACTCTCCGGACCACGCCATTATTCCGCACGGACTGGCCGTCATTCTCACCGCCCCGGCCCTTGTTCGCTTCACCGCTCCGGTAAATCCTGAACGGCACCTGGAGGCTGCTCGACTGGCAGGCGTGGAAACTGCCGGTGCCAGATTGGAAGATGCCGGAGACATACTGGCCGACAAGATAGTCTCCCTGATGAAAGAAACAGGGATGCCCAACGGCCTGGCTGCTGTTGGCTTCACGGCAGAGGATGTGGATAAGCTGGTTGAGGGCACGTTGCCCCAGCAGCGTATAACCAGACTATCACCCAGGCTTTTTACGCCTGATGACCTGAAACAACTGTTCCTTGATTCGCTAACATGCTGGTAAGAAATGAGAGAACGGCCGACAGACGATAGACGGGGAAGATGAAACAGAATACGGTGCTGAAGTAGCGAATAATAACAGCAAGACTCCGCACCTTCGGTCTTCCCCTACTGGTTATACTTGTTCATGGCGGCCTGCAAGCCCTCGGTCAGGATGAGGTCGATGGCCTCACCAACGCGGGGGATGACTTCCCGGAAGGTCTCCTCTTCCTCCGGCGTAAGGTCACCCAGGACGTAGGTGACAATGTCAGCGTCGCCGACACCGGTAGACTCGTCCGTCCCCGCCGGCCGTCCGATACCCACCCGGATGCGGGCGAAGTCGTTCCTGCCCAGGTGGTCGATGACCGAGGTGATGCCCTTGTGCCCCGCAGAGCTGCCCACCGGCCGGATACGTATCCTGCCCGGGGGCAGGTCCAGGTCATCATGGACCACAATAATGTAATCCCGCCTGACCTGGTGCTTCTGTCGCAGGCGGTTGACCGCCAGACCGCTCCGGTTCATAAAGGTCTCCGGCTTGACAAGAATCACGTCATGTCCGAGTATCTCGCCGGTGCCGATTCGGGACGTAGCCTGCTTTCTATTTAACCGGATTCCGTATTTTTGGGCGTAGTTTTCAATGCACATGAAGCCTATGTTGTGGCGATTGCGGGCGTAGCGTTCACCCGGGTTCCCGAGACCTACAATCAGTCTGTAGCTATACTTTTTCTTCCAGAAGAACAAGGAACTCCTCCTCCGTCATCTCTTTCGTGCCCAGTTCCCGGGCACGTGCCAGCTTGCTGCCGCCGGGGTCTGCCCCAGCGACCAGGTAACCAGTGTTGCGGGTAACATTGTCTTTTACCGTCGCACCGAGTGCCTTCACCCGTTCCTCCGCCTGCTGCCGGCTGAAGGCTTCCAGCCGGCCGGTGATGACAAACTCCTGACCGGCCAGGGGAAGTGGTCGCGGCTCCGCAGCGTCTTCTTTCAGCCTGACTCCGGCTGCCCTGAGTTTCTCAATGACCTGCCGGTTCTCCGCCTGCTGGAAGAAGGCGATAATGCTATCGGCAATCCTGGGGCCAACCGACGGGATGGCCAGAAGCTCCTCACGGGTCGCATCAGCCAGGCGGTCCATACTACCGAAGTGGCTGGCCAGGACTCCGGCCATCTCGCCACCAACGTGCCGGATACCGAGAGCTAATATAACCCTGACAAGTGGCCTGTCCCTGCTCTGGTCAATGGCGTCGAGCAGGTTGTCGACGCTCTTCTCGCCCATCTTCTCCAGTCCCACGAGCTGTTCGCGCTTCTGCCTGAGGGAGTAGAGGTCGGCGATGTTCCCGATAAGGCCTTCGGCAAGCAGTGTGGCACTCAGGCTCTCTCCGATGCCGCGGATGTCCATCGCGCCCCGCGAGACGAATAGCTCGATGCCGTGCTGCACCTGGGCGGGGCAGGCGGTATTGGTGCAGTAGTACATCGCCTCACCCTCGGGGCGGACGATTTCGGCACCACAGACGGGACAGGCCGGGCGCCCCTTCTCGCGGTCGAACACCTTCTCAAGAAGGCTGAACTCCTTCTCTTCACCGGTGCGCTTGCTCGCTATCGGTCCGACGACCTCCGGGATGACCTCTCCGGCGCGTCGGACGGTGACCCAGTCGCCCTCGCGGATGTCCTTGCGGCGGATGTCGGCTTCGTTGTGCAGGGCGGCCTGCCTGATGGTAACTCCACCCACGGCGACCGGTTCCAGAATGGCGTAGGGGTTGAGCGTACCGGTGCGCCCAACGCTGATGCCTATCTCCTTCAGCACGGTTGTTTCCTCGACGGCAGGGAACTTGTAGGCGATTGCCCATCTCGGCTCGTGCCCGATGTTGCCCAAGCGGTCCTGACGCTCGATTGCGTTCACCTTGACGACAATACCGTCGGCCTCGTAGGGCAGGCTTTCCCGGTCGTCCACCCAGCGTCTGTAATACTCCTCGACCTGCTTTATGCTGTCCAATCGCACGTTATTGGAGTTCACCTTGAAGCCCAGCGATTTCAGGTAATCGAGTTGCTCCCAGTGAGTGTCCGGGACCGGCCTGCCTTCGGCCCAGCCGAGCATGTAGATGCAGATGTCCAGCGGACGCAGTGTGGTAATCCTGGGGTCGAGCTGGCGCACCGAGCCGGCGGCGGCGTTTCTGGGGTTGGCAAATGGTGGTTGTCCCTCCCGGACCCGTTCCTGGTTGAGCCGGTGGAAACCGGCTTTGGGCAGGAAGACCTCCCCCCGCACCTCGAATCGGGGTGGGGCGTCTCCGGGAACGGACAGGGGGATGCTCCGGACGGTCTTCAGGTTCCGGGTGATGTTTTCCCCACGGAATCCGTCGCCACGGGTAGCCCCGGTAGTAAGCTGGCCGTCGATATAGGTCAGAGCCACGGCAAGGCCGTCTATCTTGTGCTCACAGACGAGGTCGAATTGCTCTTCGCCAAGTAACCGGGATGTGCGTGTGTGCCATACCGTCAGCTCTTCATCGGAGAAGGCATTCCCCAGTGACAACAGCGGGTAGAGGTGCTCCACCACCCCGAAAGCCTCGACCGGGGCCGCCCCCACGCGCTGTGTCGGAGAGTCCGGGGTCAGGAATTGCGGGTACTGCTCCTCCAGACGCTTCAGTTCCCGGACGAGCCGGTCATACTCCGCGTCACTGATTTCCGGGCTATCGAGCACGTGGTAGCGGTGGTTGTGGCGGTTTATGTCCGCCTTGAGTTGCTCTATTCTCTGCTGGATTTGTACCTGGTCAGTCATCAGCTAAATTATAGCATAGTGGGTGCTTTAACTGGATGGGAACGGAGAAGATGAAGCGTGTTCAGGAAGTCATATCCCGTACATTCGGCGGGGTAGAGGGGGTATACGGGGTAACTGTATCGGGAACGGGACAGCCTAGCCGGACAATCCCTTCTTCAGGACGTCCGCACTGAAGGAGTGCCCGTGGGCGGGGTGAATCGTTCCGGCACCGTTATCGAGGAGCAATCGCCAGCTCTCCTTTACCGTATTACGGTCGTCACCGAGAGACGGCATTCCCGAATTGAACCGGAGGGGCATGACGCTCATTGCCAGGTCACCGACAAAGGCATCGCCGGTGTCCAGCAGGACACTCATCGAGCCCCATGTGTGTCCCGGCGTGTACAGCACCGTACCCTCGATACCGAAAGGCCTCAGGGAGAACGCCTTATCTTCCAGTACCAGGTCTACCGGGCAGCGAGGGAACTCCACCATCAGCGCCATGACTCTCGTCATCAGCGCTACCACCTTACCCGGGAAGCCAATCCCCGGTGGAAGTCGTTTCAAGGCCTGCTCCACCCAGTCACGCTCGCGGTAGTTGATGGCAATTTTCGCACCGGTCAGCTTCCTGAGGTCGGCGGCCGACCCGATGTGGTCGTAATGGCCGTGTGTAAGCAGAATCAGGGAGATGTCTTTCGGGGCAATGGACAACCCTTCCAGCCTCCTGCGGAAGTTGTCCTTCTGGTTGGCGAAGCCGGCATCAACCAGGACCAGACCTTCCTGTTTGATGAGGTAGCAGTTGCAGTTTCCCAGGGGAAGCTTGTGGATATCTATTTTGCTCATTCCCTTCACCCCCCGAACCGGAGATACTTTTCCGGAGTGACGGAAGATAGTCCGGCATGGTACTTACCTGTACAGGATATTAACCGGTCAGGCTATATCCTACCGCCCGGCGACATAAAGGTCAATGATGACCGGCGGCTCTTCGGTCGGGAACGGCGACCGGATTGGCATCGCGACGCCACTGGGGTAGAATGGGAATATCCAGGGGATAGGTATGATGATGATATCCATCGTTTATCGGGAAGAACTGAGGGAATACGATTTCGGTCCGGGCCATCCCTTCCGCGGTGACCGCTACGAGATATTCCCGCAGTTCCTGAAGGATATCCTGGTCGAGAACAGGGACTACCGGATGCTGAAGGCTGAGCCGGCGGGAGATGAAGACCTGCACCTTATCTGCGATGAGGAGTATATCCGTTTCACCCGGTCCTACTACCGGGAGGCTAATCTTGGTCTGACCCCTGCGGGGGACTTTTTCCGCTTCCACAGTCCGGACAACGTACCCCAGGGCCGGCCCGGAAAGGTGGAGGAGGCGGCAAGGCTTATCGTCGGGCAGGCGAAGAAAGCCTGTGACCTGGTGCAGGAAGGCGGGGTCGAGAAAGTGGTTGCTCTTGGCGGGGGCATGCACCATGCCGGACCCGGCAATGGGGAAGGATTCTGCATATACAATGATGTCGCCTTCTGCGCCCGGTACCTCCGGCAGCGGTATGCGCTGGACAGGGTACTCATACTGGATACCGACGCCCATGCCGGAAACGGCACCGCCCGTTATTTCTACGAAGACCCGGCCGTATTGTTCATCGACCTTCACCAGGACCCCAGGACCCTCTATCCGGGAACGGGTTTCGCCAGTGAGATTGGCTCCGGGGATGGCAGAGGCTTCACGGTCAATGTCCCCATGCCCCTGTTCTCCGGGCAGGAGGCCTACCGGATGGTGTTCGAGGAGATAGTACGGCCGATAGTGGACGAGTTCAAGCCTCAGCTCATCATCCGAAACGGAGGCTCAGACCCCCATGTCGCCGACGAACTGACCAACCTTGGAATGGAGGTTGACGGCTTCAGGATGTTCGGGGAGCAGGTCAGAGAGATGGCGGGTATCTGTAAAGGCAGGGTGATTGACCTTATCGGGTCCGGCTACAACCGCCGGGTCCTGCCGCATTGCTGGCTGGCGCTGATTTGCGGGCTGACCGGCATCGACATAGCGTTGGAGGAGCCGGAACCTGCCCCCGCCTGGCTGGGCGTGAACCGCTACCTGGGGGACATCAAGGTGGTCGTAATCGAGGTAAAGAACTACCTCAAAGAATACTGGCGGTCTCTCCGCTGAGAGCACACTCTATCTTCCAGGCGAAACCGGAACTGCGCAGGCAAACACCAGCACATCTGCATCGGCGCAATCTTTCCTGCGGACAGGCGGCTCATTCCACAGCCGGTACCATTATTCAAAGTTGCAATTGACGGACGCTCTGCAGGACACTACTCACCTGGGAGAGTATCTGTTTGCTTGATGCCGGCTTGGCGAGGAAAGCATCAGCCTCATGGCGAAGCTCCTTCATCGCCTCTGGATGGAATGCCCCCGATTTCGCGGTGAAGTAGATTACCTGTGTTCCCGTGCTGCATTCCCGCAGCCGCCGGCATATCTCCCGCCCGTCCATTCCCGGCATTATGACGTCCAGCAGGACTACGTCCGGTTGCTTCTCCTTGACCAGCCCGAGCGCTGTCTCCCCATCAGATGCCGTCCTTACCTCGTAGCCTTCCATCTTGAGGATACGAAGCAGGGCAGTGCACAGTTGGGGCTCATCGTCAACTACCAGGATTTCCGGACTCCCCTTTACCATATCTGCCTTCACCATTTATTTACTCCTCCAGCGGGGCTGCTCTCCGCACACGTCCGGTCTGCCGCTGGCGTGTCCCTTTGCGGGTTCCGGCCAGGGGCAGCTCCACGGTGAAGGTAGCGCCGCCCAAGCTGTTATTTTCCGCGTGTATCAGTCCGTTATGGTCGGTCACAATACTGTAGCAGGTGCTCAACTCGAGGCCCGTACCGTTTGTCATCCGCTTCGTCGTGAAAAACGGGTAGAACATATGGGTCAGGTTCTCCGGAGGAATGCCAGTGCCGTTGTCGGAGACTGACACCCTGGCCCATTCGCCCTCTTTACAGGTGGAGACCATGATGTTTCCGCCGTCTGCCTCACTAAGGGATTCCTCGGCATTCAGCATCAGGTTCATGAAGAGTTGCATCAGCTGGGATGCATCGCCTCTCACATGGAGGGGGCCGTCCTGGAAGATGGTGGTTGCAGTGATGTTCCTTATCCTTTCCGTATACCGGCGCATGTCCAGCATCTTGCGGAGGATTCTGTTCAGGTCCAGGCGACGCATGGTGGATTTCTCCCGGCGGCTGTAGGTGAGCAGGTCGGTCATTACCTTGGTGGCTCGCTTCGCTTCCTCGTGTATCACCTTCAGGTCCCGTTTGATTTCAGGTGGGGAATCCGCCGCCATCATCAATTCGGAATAGAGTAGAATACTGCCCAGGGGGTTATTCACTTCATGGGCAATGCCGGCGGTCATCTCACCCAGTGAGGCCAGCAATTGTGAGTGCTGTAGCAGCTCCCGTGTCTTCCGTAGTGCGGTGACATCCTCCCCGGAAATCAGGGCCTCGGTTACCCGTTCCACCGGGTCTTTGATTTGCGTATCGTGGCATTCGAGCATCTTCATATCACCGTTCCTGATAATCAGCTCAGGAACTACCTCTCCTTCCGTAACGTGTATTCTCCCGCATCCAATAGCTAATTCTCGCACGACTGTTTTTCCTGTGTAAGACGCCAGAGACCAAATCTTGTTATACCGGTAGCCCTGCATGGTTGACCGAAAGGTTCACTGCGGAGAAAGGCTGCTTCCGGCGCAGAAAGGAGGATATCCGGGCATCGAGGAGTTGTATGACCCTTTCGGCTCAAACGTTGAGACCCGTGGGTCATGACATTGAACCCCCATTGCCCTGCGCGGAATACGGTACTGTGCCAGAATAGGGTGCAGCGGACAGGGGTAGTCCGGTTATCCTTCGGCAGGACTGGTCAAAGACGAATTCATGCCTGATGGGAACAGGGAGAGAAGACCGATAATGACGCTGACGGGAGAGAGCCGGAAGAGTAAAGCCAGGACGCTAAGAGACCTTTACGCCTGTTCGATAACCAGGGATTTATGACTGATAACCACAACGGGCATCAGGAAGTAAATGATGGGCAAGATTAGGTTTTCTCCAGGGCTTGTTACCGTCGTGGTCATCGCCCTGCTGTCCGGCCTTGCCTTTTTCCTCCGGGCCTATCTCCCACACGACTGGGTCTTTGCTGGCGACCAGGTCAAATTTGTCGGTGCCGATGCCCACTACCACATGCGGCTGGTGGACAGCCTGGTACGCAACTTCCCCACGCACATAACCTTCGACCCCTACCTTTACTATCCCTACGGCAGCACCTGGCAGTACATGCCCTTTTTCGACTGGCTCATTGCCGGCAGTGCCCTGCTGGTCGGCCTCGGTTCACCGAGCCTGCAGACCATCGAGGCGGTCGCTGCCTATCTTCCCGCAATACTGGGTGCCCTGACCGTTATCCCGGTCTACTTCATCGGCCGAGAGCTATTTGGCCGGCGGGCCGGTTTGCTGGCGGCGGCGCTGATTGCGATACTTCCCGGCGAATTTATGGGGCGGTCTGTCCTGGGTGCCACCGACCATCATGCCGCTGAAGTCCTGTTCAGTACCAGTGCCATGATGTTCTGCATCATGGCACTTAAGTCGGCCAGACATAAACGGCTGTCCCTGGCCGACCTGAGGAACCTGAACTGGCCAAGCATCCGCCGGCCACTGGCCTTTAGCTTGCTGGCCGGTGTTTTTCTGGGGGTCTACCTGCTTACCTGGACTGGTGCCCCGCTCTTTATCTTCATCATCTTTGCCTACTTCGTTGTCCAGGCAATCATGGACCACCTCCGGGGAACCACCGGGGACGACCTGTGGATTGTGGGAGCGGTCACCATGCTGGTGGCTCTGCTGATATTGCTACCGTTCTCTCCCGGCACCCTGCCGCTGATGTCCATCGTTATCGCCCTGGTTACCCCGCTGGTACTCAACGGTGTTTCCCGTCTCTTCTCCCTCAGGTCGGTACGAAAGGCCTACTACCCACTGACAGTACTCGGGCTTGGTGTGGTTGGCTTCATCGTGTTACATTTCACCAACCCTTCCTTCCTGACATCAGTTCTGAGCAGGCTCAGCATTTTCTCGCCCTCGGGCGTAGGTTTGACAGTCTCCGAGGTGAGACCCCTGCTTTCCGTCGGTGATAGCTTCTCCTTCTCGCTTGCCTGGGAGGTTTTCACCACCGGGTTCTTTATCAGCTTCATCTCGCTATGTATGCTGGTCTACCTGCTGGTACGGCGTGGGGAGGCACATAATACCATACTGGTATTGTGGAGTGTGATGATGCTGGCGGCTACCCTGGGAGAGCGCCGCTTTGCCTACTACTACGCCATCAATGTCGTTCTGCTCACCGGCTATTTCTCGTCGTGGTTCCTGGGGTGGGTCGATATCCGTAAATGGGTTGCCCGTGAGGGCAGACCGGGGAAGAAGACCGGGACCGTGAGTCCGGCAACAAGCCGGATTGCCTCCGGCGTAGGAATGCTGGTTGTGCTATTCGTGGTTTTCGTTCCCAATACCGGGGTGCCACCCGCCTGGAACGGCCCTACCACGGATGTTATCGAGGAGACAAGGCTTCTGACGCCTTCCGATGCCTGGCACAGCTCGCTTTACTGGCTCAGAGATAATACTCCGGACCCCTTCGGCGACCCGGACTTCTACTACGAGCTCTACGAGGCACCGTTGCCCGGCAAGGCCTATGATTACCCTGAGTCCGCCTACGGCGTAATGGCCTGGTGGGACTACGGCCACTGGATAACGCGTATTGCCCGGCGCTTGCCCAACCACGGCCCGGGGGGGAACTGGTCTGTCCCGGTCGCCCGCTGCTTCACTGCCCAGGAGGAAGCCCCGGCTAACGAGATAATCGATAAGCTGGATTCCAGGTATGTGGTCATCGACTACGATACGGCTACAGGGAAGTTCCATGCTATGGCAACCTTTGCCGGGAGCAGTCCGGACGATTTTCGTGGTATCTACTACGTGGAAGAGGACGGCAAGCTCCTGCCGATAATCTTCTTCTACCCCGAGTACTTCCGCTCCCTGTCCAGCCGGCTGTATAACTTCGATGGTAAGGCAGTGGTCCCGGACAGCACAATGGTCATCTCCTTTGAGGATGCTGTGGACCGTGCCGGCACCGCTTATAAACGGGTCACCAGTGCCAGGTCTTTCCCCGACTACGAAGAGGCTGAGGTCTATCTCTCAGGTCAGGATGCCGGGAAGTACCGGATAGTCAGCTCCGACCCGATGGTGAGTCCCGTGCCCCTGGCAGCACTGGAACACTACAGCCTGGTGTATAGCTCAGAGGAACTTACCGAGCACCTTGAGCAGGACTTGATTCCCACGATTAAGATATTTGAGTATATCAGCGAAGCAGACCAGATTGTGAGGATGGAAACGAATGACTGAGAAACTGTTGCTGGTCAATCCCAGACACCCGCTACCAGGACTTCCAGTATCAGGCAGGTAGTTGGGATCACCCCAGATGGGTGATGGTCAAAGTGGAGTGGCACCAGGGACAGCTATCCCCCCGAGTAGGCTTCGTCGTAACCAGCCTCTCATGCCACCAGTTTCTCGCCAACCAGGTAAGGCTCCAGCTATTCATCCCTGGCGTGCACTCTGGGTAATTTCCTGCGCAGGCGATGCTTGCCGAAGGGAATCAAAATGGGGAGACGGGTTGTGCGGCCATGCCCGACGGTTCGTTTCCCACCTGGCTGAGGCGGTTGTGTCCATAGGGCTGTTCGCTGCCGTTCTTGAATACATAACCTAGTGATGCGTATAACCGGGTTATGCCCATCACCCGGCTGAGTGCGGCTGAGGAGACACAGGCAGTCAGATGAGAAAAATGGGGGCAGTATGACCTCTTTCGTTACGGAGGACCTCACCATGCTGATGAGGGAGGATATTACAGAGATCCGTAGTGGAGATTGACAGCCAAGTGCCATGGGTATACTATTAGCGACAAGGTAATGAGGGCAGGAGACACTTATTAAAACAAAAGTATATTGACAACTCCACTTACGCGTTCTGGGCTGCTGATGTAAACGAGGACACGATTGTTAATCTGCCGGTTTTCAATACAACTTTTGACACGGTTTCCCTTCTCGAGGTGATTGAGCACCTCCGAAACCCAGGAAGACTGCTGAGTCTCCTGCATGAAGTGTTGACAGATGGAAGGCATCTGCTGATAACCATGCCGACTTAGATTGGTGACAATATCGGCCATTTCATCGGTGCGACGGCTTCGGGCAGGAAAGAGTTTCCCTATCCACATATGCGAATCTATGACAGGGTAAGCCTGATCGCCCTCAGTAAAGAAACGGGATTCGTCGTACTGTGCTATAGAAAGTTTGAGTTTGGCGTGAACCAGATCCTTGTCTGCTCGAAGAAACCAGTCCAGTAGGGTCAGCCTTGCTGAGTACGGGAAGGGAGGTTTGAGCAGATGGGGAGAGTTTATGCGAACAAGCAAAGCAGAAGAGAATGGGCAGAGGATCTAATCCCAGAGTTGTTTTATACTCCCCCAGGGCTTGGGGACCCTACCGTCCTACGCAGGGGGCTCCTTTGCCGTTGCTGGCCATATCATCATTTCTGGAGCAAGCAGGATACGATATCGTAATAGTAAGCAGTAATCTCAGTGATAGGCCGACAGAAGACGTGTTGGAGAGTTGCCGGAATGCTACCTGCCTTGGGATTACTGCCATGACTGGCTATCAAATCACAGATGGGCTGGAGATAGCCAGGTCGGTGAAGGAGAGGTATCCTGACCTGCCAGTTGTGTGGGGAGGTAGACACCCCACTCTCGAGCCTGACGGAACCATTAAGTCTCCCTACGTAGATATTCTGGTTAGAGGGCAGGGAGAAAGAACGTTTGCCGAACTGGTACACAGCCTGGCAGAGGGAAAATCTTTGGGCAATGTCGCCGGTATATCCTACGAAAGATTTGGGGAGATACTCCATAACCCAGGGAGGCCACTGGAGGACGTAAACGACTTCCCTCCCATGCCCTATCATCTTATTGATGTAGAGAGGAGCATTTACAGCAACGCCTTCAGTAATCGAGTGCTCAACTATGTCTCTAGTTATGGATGCCCCTTCAGGTGTGGGTTCTGCAGCGAACAGACGGTCTGGGAGAGGAGATGGCTTGCCTTACGTACCGACAGAATGGTTGAAGATATAGAAGGGTTGGTTAAGGATTACGGGGTAGACACCATCGCACTTGCAGACA
>DATKWT010000163.1 GCA_035529395.1 Dehalococcoidales bacterium
GCCACGTAGTCCTCAACCTCGGCCTTCTTCTCCGGTGTGGTGAGCCTGGGCACGAGCGGGTGCTCCGGAGCGAGTACCATGAAGGTCACGCCGAAGATAGTATCCGGTCGGGTGGTGAAAACCCCCAGCTCTTTTTCTTCCACGCCGGGGTGGTCGAGGGCAAAGGAAATCTCGGTACCGGCGCTCCTGCCGACCCAGTTCCGCTGCATTGTCTGTATTCGCTCCGGCCAGTCTATTCCTTCGTGCTGCATCAGTTCGTCGGCGTACCTGGTAATGCGGAAGAACCACTGCTCACGGTCTACCCTGCTAACTACCGCGCCACAGCGCTCGCAGCGGCCATCGATTACCTGCTCGTTGGCCAGCACCGTCTGGCAACTCGGGCACAAGTTCACCGGGGCCTTCTGACGGTAGGCCAGGTCATGTTCGTACAGCTTGAGGAAAAACCACTGGGTCCACCGGTAGTAGTCCGGCTGGCAGGTGATTACCTCGCGGTCCCAGTCATAGATGGCACCGATGCTCTTGAGTTGTCGGCGCATGCTGTCTATGTTCTGCATTGTCCAGGTATAGGGGTGAATGCCCCGGCTGATGGCGGCATTCTCGGCATTGAGACCAAAGGCGTCAAATCCCATCGGGTGGAGGACGTTGTAGCCCTGCATCCTCTTGAACCTGGCCTGGACATCAGGGGGAACATTGTTATACCAGTGCCCGATATGGAGGTCGCCCGAGGTATAGGGAAACATGGTCAGGGCGTAGTACTTGGGCCTGGGGCTGTCCTCGGTGACCCGGTACAGTCCGGTCTCGGCCCATTTGTCCTGCCACTTCTTTTCTACTTCATTCGGAATGTACTTCGCTACCATCTGTCCTTCCTGTCTGAAAGAGAATCGCTAACAGCAACCTGCGTGTCCGGCACTCACGAAAAAAGCCGCCCCAGTGGGACGGCCATTGTGCAGACAAACCTGCCCACCGGTCACGGACTATCGATGCTAAGTGTGAGTGTGAGATTTTTCCGCTTCATGGTAGCTAAGATAGCACAGTCCGCCTTTGTTGTCAATTGCATACACTGCCGTCTGTCGGCCTCAGGGGCAGAACTTACCGGTGAAACAATTTGTCACGCCGGGTTCGAATAATGCTATAATGACGTATGCAGTGAGGTGATACTGAATGGTTGCCGATATTGACCGCATTGGACTGATGTTTGACCCCGAGACAGTTGCCGTGGTCGGCGCATCCAACGCCCTGGATAAATGGGGGGCCGGCATCTTCAGCCGCGTCCTCAAGTCGCCATCGGTTAAAAGGGCTTACCCGATTAATAAGACCTCTGCTGAGGTGCAGGGCGTCAAGGCCTACCCGACCATCCGTGACCTGCCTGAACCGGTGGACTTCGTGGCGATTGTAATTCCCTACCCGGATGTCCCTGAAGTCATACGGGACTGTGTTGCAATGGGCGTTAAGGCGGGGCTGATAATCACCGCCGGGTTGGGGGAGACCGGCGACGAGGGAGTGATGCTGGAGCGCGAGATAGTAGAAAGCGCGCATCAGATTGGTATGCGACTCGTCGGCCCGAACTGCATGGGGCACTTCAACACCTCCAACGGTTTCTCCACCCTGCGTATGCCGCTCCCCGTCCCCAAGGGGGGAGTTGGCGTCATCTCGCAGAGCGGTGGGTTCGCGATGCACATCCTGATGTCCGGCATACAGGCAGGCGCCGGGTTCAGCAAGTTCGTCAGTGTTGGCAATGAGGCCGACCTTCATTTCGAGGATTTCCTTGAATACCTGGCCAACGACAACGATACCAAAGTCATCACCGGCTATATCGAGGGCCTGAGAAAGGGCAGGGAGTTCTTCAGGCTGGCCTCGGAGATAACCAAGCGTAAGCCGATGGTGGTGGTCAAGGTGGGCAAGACACCGGCGGGGGCGAAGGCGGCACGGTCGCACACCAGTGCCATCGCCGGCACCGACGAGATATACGATGCCATGTTCAAGCAGAGCGGCGTTATCAGGGTGGACGAGGTGGATGAGCTTTTCGATGTGGCCTCGGCCGTACTCCGGCAACCACTACCCAGGGGAAACCGGGTGGGCATCCTGACCGGCGGTGGCGGCTTCGGATGCGTCACATCTGACGCCTGCTCCAAACTGGGACTGGACGTTGCGCAGCTTTCTCCGTACACCATCGAGAAGCTGAACAAGGTCCTGCCGGACCGGTGGCCGCACGCCAATCCGGTTGACACGGTCGCTACAGGAAATGTTACCTACCCCTGCATCTGGCCGCTGCTGGAGGACGAGAATCTGGACGCGCTACTGGTAATCGGCGGCATCGGAATGATGTCCATGATGTCACGCAGCATGATGGCGAGCATACAGCAGGCCGATGATTCTCCGTCTTTCATAGAAAGGGCGGAGCGGATAATGCAGGAGTACCAGGATGATGAGATGAAGGACCTGGACAGGCTCATCGAGTACATGGACCGGTACCAGAAACCGGTGCTAATCTTCGGCAGAGGGCCGGAAAGAGTAAGCGATTCGCCAATCTCCAAGAAGCTCCAGGAAAACGGCATCGTAATGTACCCTACTCCGGAAAGGGCCGCCAAGACACTGGCCCACCTGGTGCAGTACAGCAATTACCTTCATGGTCGCTAGTGGGTTGAGAGGTCATCCGGCACTCGGTTGGTGCCGGACCGGAACGGTGCGGACTCCAGTAGTATAGATAAAGGGTTCTTTTATCCGTGCGTGACGTACTTTGCGGGAGAGCTCCTTTCCAGTGCAGTAATGGGTGATACAGTGGATGAGCAGAAGCCAATGACGCAACAGCCTGGCGAGATAAAGGCCCCTTCGCTGGCGGAAATGCAGGCGATAGCCAGGAAGCTGCGCCGCCACATTGTTACCATGATAGGCAGGGTCAGCAGCGGCCACCCCGGTGGTTCGCTGTCAGCCGTGGAGATTGTCAGCACGCTCTATTTCCGGGTGCTCCGGCACAATCCCCGTGACCCGCAATGGCCGGACCGTGACCGCTTCATCCTGAGTAAAGGTCACGCTGCCCCCTTGCTCTATGCTACCCTGGCGGAATGCGGCTACTTCCCTGTGGAAGAGCTATCCACCCTGAGGAAACTGGACAGCCGCCTGCAGGGCCACCCCGACCGCACACTCCTCCCCGGTGTCGAGATGACCGCCGGCTCTCTGGGACAGGGGTTGTCCTTTGCCACCGGTGTTGCCCTGGCCGGGCGACTCGACTCGAAATCGTACCAGGTCTATGTCCTGCTCGGCGACGGCGAATGTGATGAAGGACAGGTCTGGGAAGCAGCCATGGCGGCAGCCCATTTCAAGCTGGATAACCTTGTGGCAATTGTCGATAGAAACGAATTGCAGATTGACGGCTGGACATGCGATGTCATGGGCCTGGAACCATTCAACAGTAAGTGGTCTTCTTTCGGCTGGCACGTCATCGAGGCGGATGGCCATGATTTCACCCGGCTTGAGGAGGCCTTTGACCAGGCAAGAATGGTTAAAGGACAACCAACCGTCATCATTGCCCGTACCACCAAGGGCAAGGGCGTCAGTTACATGGAGAACAACGCGGACTTCCACGGGAAAGCGCCCACGCCGGAACAGGTTGAGATAGCACTTAGGGAGTTGGAATAGTCATGGCGCCGTCCGTGTCCGTGAGAGAGGCATATGGTAAGACGCTGGTCGAGCTTGGCAGGCAGAACCCTGATGTCGTGGTGCTGGATGCGGACCTGTCCCGCTCAACCATGACCCATTTCTTCGCCAGCGAGTTTCCCACCCGGATTTTCGACTGCGGTATCGCGGAACAGAACATGGTGAGCATCGCCGCCGGGCTGGCGGCCTCCGGTAAGATACCGTTCGCCAGTACCTTCGCCGTTTTTATTCCGGGACGGTGTTTTGACCAGGTCCGAATGTCTATTGCCCAACCACGGCTGAATGTGAAGCTGGTCACCACTCACAGCGGTATCACTGTCGGTGAGGATGGTACCTCCCACCAGGCTATCGAAGACCTGGCCCTGGCCTGTGCCCTGCCCGGTCTTACCGTGGTTGTCCCCGCCGATGCCATAGAGACCGCCTGGGTAATCAGGATGGCTGCTGCCACCGAAGGTCCCTTCTACATCAGGCTGTGCCGCCCCGGCCTGCCACTGGTCCATAACGAAGACTACCGGTTTGAGCTGGGCAAGGCGACGGTCATGAGAGAGGGCACCCGGGCAACCATAATCGCCATCGGTACCATGGTAGCCACCGCCCTGGAGGCTGCCGAGAACCTGCAACAGGCAGGAATCGACTGCCGGGTGCTCAACATGTCAACCCTGAAACCGGTTGACGAAGCCGCCATAGTCCGGGCAGCCGGAGATACGGGAGCAATAGTCACTGCCGAAGAGCACCTGGAGCACGGCGGCCTGGGGAGTACCGTAGCCCGGGTACTCGCCCGGCAGCATCCGGTACCGGTCGAGTTTGTCGCCATCAAGGACACCTATGCCGAGTCCGGCCCCCCTGCGGAGCTTCTCCGGAAGTACGGACTGACCGCCGCAGACATCGAGCGGGCAGTGCGGACAGTGGTGGAGAGGAAGGGCTAGGCCGCCCTGGCGGTGGAGACTTGCCTCGTCCTCAGGTAGTGGGTGACGCCCACCAGGCACGGCAGCGCCACGCTGTAGGCCACCAGCATTCCGGAAACACCCAGCCACCAGCATACCATCGGCAATGGAATGAATAGAACACAGCTGGTGATGATGGTATTCTTCTTCAGAAACAGGGTTGCCAGGACCGGCCCGGCGAGAATCAGCATTGGCTGGGTTAGCAGGGCCATCAGCACTCCGATGGTGGTCGACTCTCCCCTGCCTCCCCTGAAGCCAAGGAAGACCGGCCAGTTGTGCCCGATTACGACGGCAGCCCCGGCGACCAGAGCGAAGACATCGGGCAGGCCGAATGACCGGGCAATCAGGACGGGTAGCGCACCCTTGGTGGCGTCAAGGAAGAAGACGCCGATACCGGCCTTCGGTCCCAGCTCGTGGTAAGCGTTGCGGGCACCGACATTGCCGTCCCCCATCCGCCTGATGTCCACACCGGCAAGGAGGCGTCCCACGATATAAGCCGTGGGGATGGAGCCGAGGACATATCCGAGGAGAATAATTACCCAGGCCATGTCGCCTCTCACCGATAATACCTGGTTTAGCAAGGCATTGTAAGGTAAGCGGTGTGCCAGGTCAAGTGGTGAAGGGGTAACTGGCTACTGAATCTAGAGACCTGAGCCAAAAGCCCTGGTTCACAATAACCAGACACAACTTCAGGCCATCTTTAAATCTCACAGGCACCGTACCCCTCAAACTGTCCGCACACTTTGCTGACAGATGTCAATGACAGGCATTACGTTATAAGTACAGGGCATATCAGCCCGTTACGGTTCTATAAAACGCTCTGGCTGTGCTTGAATAGTCCCACACCAGCCAGAACCAGGCCTATTCCCACAAGTATATCCAGTATTCCGCTAGTCCTTACGAATCCGGCTAGCCCAACATTTGTCCTGGCCAGTCCCAGTGCGGTCCTCTGTATTGTAAGATAATTATAGGTGTTGCTGGGCGCTGCTGTTCCAGCCTGGATTTGTGGTTCCTCGGCAGCCCTGATAGCCATTTGCTTAGCCTTGACCGTTTCGTACGTGCCGTCCAGTTCCGCTAGTGTAACGGGCTGTATCGAGTCAGCAACTTCTTGCGCTGAAGAACCGGCCTGGGTAATGAATATTATGCCGAAGACAAGGGCTACAACTCCTACCAATGAGACTACGATTGAACACAAACGCATACTATCCTCCCACCTGATACCTAGAATATCTATGTATGGTAAACCGAAAACGCAGAGCTGTCAAGTAAATAGTTAGAATAGCAACTACAGAGAGACAGCATTACAAAAAGGGGAAAAGAAAGTGCCGGGGGTGGGATTCGAACCCACAAGGATTTCTCCGGCGGATTTTAAGTCCGCTGCGTATGCCGTTCCGCCACCCCGGCGTGAGACTAAATCGACAGTTATCTATCGCTGCAAGGCCAGAATTGGCGACAATTTGGCGACGGATTTATTATTGCCCCCTTCCGGGAGCACTCCGTCGAGCAGCGCCATAGCCTCACTTTGCATCCCCTCGATTATATGAGAGTACACATCCATTGTAAAGGCTACAGAGGCATGGCCTAAGGCTTCGCTGATAACCTTTGGCTTCGCCCCACGTAGTAGCATCAGGCTGGCAAAGGTATGTCTCAGGTCATGGAAGCGGACATTCTCCAGTCCCGCCTGTCTGGCTATCCTGGTAAAGTCATGGCTTAGCATGGAGGGGTCTAACGGCTTGCCTTCTACACCGTTAAAAATAAGGCTGTCCAAAGCAAGCTCTTCTCCCAGTTCACGGAATATAGCTTCCCGCTCGATTCGATATTCCCTCAGGAACAAGGCCAGCTTTGGCGTCATGGCGACACGGCGGCGGCTGTGAGCGGTCTTAGCAGGGTGCTGAAAAACTCTTTCGACCAACCCCCTGACCCCCTTCCTGGCCAGGAAGGGGGGAAAGATTGTATCTGGGGGACACCGGCAGAATCTGGTTTCGGATTCTGCTAACGTCATTCTGTAAGAATGACGCCCAGACACCCCTGACAAAGGGGCTTCGCCCCTCTGTACTCCCCTTTTTCATCATCCTGTTAGGTTCCTTAACCTCGCATACCCCCCGACGCTTGTATAGCACCCGGTTAACCGATATTGAGAGAAGGTCAAGGTCTACATCTCGCCACCTTAAGCCCAGCAACTCAGCTTGTCTAAGTCCCGTGCTCACGGCGGTATAATACACCGGGTAGTAATAGCTATCCCTTGCCACGTCAAGAAAAACTTGGACTTCAAAGGGTGTTAGTGTCCGCATAGCCTTACCCTTCCAGGACGGCGGGTCCGCAAACTCGCAGGGATTGCGGCCTAGATAACCTTGACGGACAGCATACTTCAGGGCTTGGCTTAACAGCCTATGGTGCTTTGCTACCGTCCGGGGTGATAGCTTTTCGACAGCCTTGCCGTAGTAGGCTTGTATTATCTGAGGGTGAAGGTGCTTAAGCTGGTACTGGCCCAGGGCCGGTATTATGTGGCGTTCTGCTATGCTCTGATAGCCGTCATAAGTCCGGGGTGAGCAGTTAGTCTTCACATATCCGGTTAGCCAGTTCTGAATGTGAGTTGCCAGAGTGAGTTTCCCAGGTGGAGTATAGACGCCCTTGTCCAGGCTGGTCAGCAACTCGGTCAACCGCTTCTGTGCATCGGATTTCCGGCTGCTATGCACCGTCTCGAAGTGTCTGCGGCGCTCACCGTCCGGGCTGGTGCCAGTATCTATAGTAATCTGCCATGAGCCTTTACTCTTTTGGCGTAAGTAACCTCTCATATTGATTCTCCTCCTTCGTCAGTACTGACATGTGTCCATATCGTAGACTAGTACCCAACTATCTTCAGCAACTTTGAAGGTCTGAACAGTGGGTCTTCCATCAGTGTTTCGGGCGAGAATCCCTCGCGAATGCCAGACTCTGACAGCCACACAGGAGCCTCGACCCAAGGGTGATACAGCACCCACAGCCTCAGGGATACTTCGATCTCCTCCCACTCTGCCTGGGTGATATCCGTCCGTTTCGGACCCTGCCTGAGATACCAGATCCATTGGTCATAGACTCCGTTCACTTCTTCAGGTAAGTTACGCGTTGTTTCCCAACTGAGCTGAACCAGTTCGTCCAATGGCATGTATCCAATCTCCATTGGTTTCACAGTACCTACGTGTATTGCGGTCATGAATTCCCAGGGACACATGACCAAGGCGGCATCAAATAGGGAACTATCGAACTCTGGCCCGGAGCTCTGGCACATGTATTCCCACAATGCATAGAGCCCGGCCAAGTGCATTAGCAGGATTTCATCATCGTCAGGTACTATTGAATACAGCCTCGCTACCCACCGCGCTTCCCTGATTGATAGAGGCTCTAAGAGGGTAAGCCGCCGTTTCCATGTCCTCATTATCGCCGCTGTCGCCTCTAGCGGTATCCCATAGCCAGCATTGACAGATGCTGCAAGCGTCCATGGCCTACTCATCTCCGCTATCTCCGGTGGCAAACCCTCGTGCTTCAGACGCAGGTCCTTCAGAATCATCTGGGTCTTCCGCATCCGCGGCAACCGAGAAGGGCTCAGTCTTCCCGATTCACGGCATCTCGCTTGGGATTGGATTAACACCTGTTGCGCCGAGAGGTCCCTCCCTTTGCTCCTGGCATCCGTCCAGATTCTCTCAATCAGGCCTCGATACTCTGGTAGAATCGCCTTACCCACTGCCTACCTCCAGAGTTTGACTATTCGTACCATGTGCGTCTTATGCGCTATACTACGCATACTAGCATGCGCACTACTTCTGATATATATAGGCACGATATGCTCACATGGTCTAGTATTGTGCGGCATGCTACTATTATAATGGTAGTGAACGGGATAGTCAAGTATCTAGAAGCACCAAATAGGACAAGATATCGCCGAAACCTGTTCTAGAACGACCAAGAGAGGTGATTATGATGGAGAGCAACGAGAAACTGACGCTTACAATCCCTGAGGCTGCGAGGCGACTGGGGATAAGCCGTAACCTTGCATACGATATCGCTAGGCGCGGGGAATTGCCCGGCTTAATCCGGCTTGGCAGGAAAAGAATGGTGGTATCTAAGCACATGCTGACGAAGTTACTGGAGACTGATGATTCCGCTTTGCTGGCCAGTAGCAGCATTGAGGGGTAGTGCTATGGTTGAAGGTCTTCGTTCGCGGGTTGAAGCCGAAGTGATGGCTCGCGGGGGCAAGCAGCGAGGGACCGAGATCCGCTTCCGCTGCCCTAGTCCTGGGCACGATGACGACCATCCCAGCGCCGACTACAACCCGGGCAAAGCAGTCTGGATATGCCGCGTATGCGGTGAGTCGGGGAACTATTGGCATCTGGCGCGGCTGCTAGGGCTTACGGCTAATGGATTCCGGCCCGACGGCTGGCAGGAGACCCGACGTTGGGACTCAGGGTCAGCTAGCCACGTACGCTTGGAGAAGCCCGGAGAAAAGAAACGTGTTGTCTGGGAGAGCGATAGTAAGCTGGGGTTGGGTGGACTGCACACTGAGGACCTGCCGCTCTACGGGGCAGGCCAACTCCGTGAGGCTCATCCCAATACCGACGTGCTGGTTAGTGAAGGGGAGAAGGCGACGGACCCGCTGTTGGTGTTAGATTTCGTGGCTGTGGGCACCGTCACAGGGGCGGCTCGGGCGTTAGGTTGCAGCAGACCGTACATCAACAAGGTCCTCGGGCGGAACGGTCTGACGGTTGATGACGTCCTAAAGGGCAGGAGATAGCGGTGGTGATAGTCTGTTTGACACTTGGTAGGCACAAAAGGTAAAGCGATGGCCAGAGTAGCACTCTATTTAAGGGTCAGTGATCCCACGCAACATACCGAGAACCAACTCCCGGTGTTGAGGGACTGGGCTTCTCAACGGGGATATGACATAGCCGGGGTCTACGAGGAGCAGGAATCCGCATGGAGAGCCGGCCACCAAAG
>DATKWT010000164.1 GCA_035529395.1 Dehalococcoidales bacterium
GGTGACATAACAGAGTAAGGTATCGTGGTCACTGCCCAACGGACCATTCCTGTGGGGTGGGGAGGTTTTTTCTTGTGTGGGAAGCAGGCTTTGCCTGCTTCCCACACGTATAGATATAGTCTCTTTCTCCAGAGGGGAAACGCGTAAGGAGGATAAGGCTTTTCCACATGAGGAGGCGGCCAGTACCATAACTAACTGCACAGGTACTCTCCGATGGCAAGCAGCATCGGCTGTACTGGCAGGGTGCTGAAAAACCCTTTCGACTAAACCCCGTGCGGCCCATCTGGACTCCCCTTTTTCATCATCCTGCTAAGGTATCACTAATGTACTGGACACCGCACAGTTTCACATTGCCAGACACACGGAGAACCGTTAGAATAACAGCTATACCCAGGAATTCAGAAGCGGAGTAGTGAACATTGGAGAAACAACAAATAGAACAGAGTGGTCTGGATAGGTACCGGGCACTGGACCTGACGGATGAGAAGGGTTTTCTTTGTGGCAAGTTACTGGCCGACCTTGGAGCGGATGTGATTAAGGTTGAGCCACCGGGGGGTGAGCCGGGTCGGAATATCGGACCTTTCTACAAAGACGAGCAACACCCGGAGAAGAGTCTGCTGTGGTGGGCATACAACACCAGTAAGCGAGGGATAACGCTTGACCTGGCGAGTGAAGATGGTCGTGAGGCCTTTCTTCGTCTGGTGGAGGTATCTGACTTTGTGATTGAGTCCTTCAGGCCGGGGCAAATGGCTGAACTGGGCTTGAGCTATGAGGAACTCGCCAGGGTCAACCCCGGAATCATCATGGTCTCCATCAGTAGTTTCGGACAGGACGGTCCGTATGCCCGATACAAGGCGACGGACATCGTCTGCCAGGCCATGGCTGGAGTCCTTAATCTCACCGGCGACCCTGACCGCAAGCCGCTGCGGATAAGCGTTCCGCAGTCGTATTTGAATGCCGGCAACGAAGCCGCCACCGGTGCCCTTATTGCCCTGTGGCACCGGGAAAGGACGGGACTGGGCCAATGGGTGGATATTTCCGCCCAGGAGTGTGTTGCCTGGCAAGGCTTCTCAAACCAGACGTTCTGGTATATGCGACAGGAGAACCCGACACGCGAGAACCAGGCACATAACATGCTGTCTGTGGGGCGTCCGACTGTACCCGACATCTACCTCTGCCGGGACGGATTTGTCCTCTTTACCGCCGAAAGGGGCCGTAACGGCCGGCGTACCCGGACACTTGTTGAATGGATGCAGGAAGAAGACTCGTGTCCTCCTGCTGTTAGCGAGTATGATTGGGAGGAGACGATAACTCCTCCGGAGGATATGACGGAAGAGGAGCGGGAGCAGAGGATACTGGAGATGGTGCAAACCGGTTTTGAGATGCGGAAGCACTTCGAAACGTTCTTCCTGACAAAGGACAAGCAGGAGCTGTTTCAGCAGGCCGTATCGCGCGGATTTCTCCTGGCACCTCTACAGAGCATCAAAGAAGTGGCCGAGCTTGCCCAGTTCCGGGCGAGGGGCTTCTGGCAGGAAGTGACGCACCCTGAGATAGGGGAGACCCTGGCTTACCCCGGAGCGCCATTTCGCTCCACCGGTGCGCCATACCGTATCCGGAGGCGGGCACCCCTGATTGGTGAGCACAACGATGAAGTCCTGTCCGGACAATTAAGACCGGCGAGTAGCCGACCGGCTGCCCCTGAAAGCCCGGATACCGGCGAGGTGTTTCACGGGCTCAAGGTGCTGGATTTCACCTGGATTACCGTAGGACCACGGACAACCCGCTACTTTGCCGACCACGGGGCAATCGTTGTTAAAGTGGAAGCGCCCGAGCGCCCCGACGGAGGACGTGGCATCCCTCCCCTCAAGGACATGATGCCGCATCCGGACCACAGTGCCTGGTTTTGCCTTTACAACGCTAACAAGTACGCCATGACGATAGACCTGGCCAGGCCGGAGGGAATTGACCTGGCGAAGAAGCTGGCCATCTGGGCGGACGTACTCATCGAGTCTTTCCGGCCCGGGGTGATGGAACGCTTCGGACTCGACTACGAGTCTATCCGCAAGTTAAATCCCGGACTGGTTTATGCCAGCACGTCCATGTTCGGCCAGAGTGGGCCGTACCGTAACTACGCTGGGTTTGGCCACCACGCTGCTGCCATAACCGGGTTCGATCTTATCTCCGGCTGGCCGGACAGGGCGCCATCGGGTGCTTTCTGGGCGTATTCGGACCATGTTGCCCCGCAGATGCTGGTCTCCGCGGTCGTCACGGCTTTACTGGAAAAACACCGTACCGGGCAGGGTCAGTATATCGACCAGTCGCAGAATGAGAGTGCCCTGCATCTGCTGGGTACCCCTTTGCTGGACTATGCCGCTAATGGTCGGGTCGCTGTCTGCAACGGTGGACGTGACCCGTATGCCGCTCCGCACGGCGCTTTCCGGTGTCGCGGTGAGGACAGGTGGTGCGCCATCGCTGTCGAGACCGACGAGGAATGGCGGTCCTTCTGCCGGGTCATGGGCCGCTCGGAGATGGCGATGGACCCCAGGTTCACCACTCTGGAGGAGCGCAAGGCGAACGAAGATGAGCTTGAGGCGCTGGTGGATGGCTGGACCTCGCAGTTCGAGCCGACCGTCTTGATGACTCGACTCCAGGAGGCGGGGATAGCCGCCGGGGTTGTCGAAACAGCCGAAGACATGCACAATGACCCGCAGTTAAGGTACCGGCGGCATTTCCTGACCTTCGAGCACCCCGTAATGGGTACTGTGTTCGTTGATGCCCTGCCGCCGAAGTTCTCACGGACTCCGGCACGGAAGTACCTGCCGCCCCCCTGTCTCGGTGAACATAACGCCTACGTCTGTAACGAGATTCTGGGGATGTCGGACGAGGAGTTCGTGCATCTGCTGGAAGAGGGCGTTTTCGGTCAGGTCTGAGTCAACCGGCGTGTCCGGTTGACCTGTCCCCCTGAAAGCAGGCTGTTATCATCCGTTACTGGCCTTAACATCCGGTGATTGCTGTTGCCCGGGTATCAGACGTAACATAAACTCAAAGGTCCTGCCTGTCGCACAGTATCGCCCATCTTGCTGGATTCGGACCGGACGCTTTCGCAAAAGTTATTATGGAGTACAACAGTGCACATATTGCCTATGGACAGAATCAGCCATGTGTGCCCCCACGAATGCGTTTGGTGGCTTTCCCTTGACGTCCCACGTCCACGAAGGTAACATAGGGTGGCCCACGACATATCCAGGAAGGCCGGAATTAATACGAGGAGGTAAAACAATGTTTGCGCTCAAGTTCGATGCCAACATCTGTCTGTCATGCGAGACCTGCGACTGCCTTACCCGCTGCCAGTACATGGACATTGACCGAGAGACGGCGAGAACGGAAATCACAAAGATAGCCAATGGCGAAGACTCCTTTGTGCTGCACGATTGTGTGACCTGTTATGCCTGTGAAGAATACTGCCCGATGGGTAACCACCCCTTCTACCTGATTGTGGAGCGCCAGGAGGAGCTTGATATACCACCTCTACCAAAGCCTCTCATCGAGCGGGGCATACAGACGGGTATCCCTTTCCGGGGAGAGCCGGAGATATTTGAGGCCAAAGAACCGGCCCTCTGTATGGGTGTCTTCTCAGACCTGATGTATTTGATACAGGGGAAGCTCTTCGACGGGTTTTCCGTAATATCGGAAGACCCGCGGAAGATGTTCCATTATTTCTGCCAGCTTATGTACCTGCACTACGCGCGCACTTCCGTGATAAAGGAAAGACTGCCGGGAATCATGGAGACCATTGCCAGGCACGGTGCCAGGGAAATAGTGTTCTTCCATGACGAATGTTACGGCACCTACGACTCATACTGCTCCGCAGTGGGTATCGAAGTACCGTTCAAACCGGTCCATCTCTTTGAGTATCTGTACAATAAACTGAACGAACTCAGGGACGAGATACGGCCGCTCAATATGAAGGTTGCCTATCAGCGCCCCTGTTCTTCCCGGCTTTCTTCGGACAAGCACCACTTTGTCCGGGACATCTTCGACCTGATAGGGGCACAGAGTGTGGACAGGGAGTATATTGATGAAAACGCTCTGTGCTGCGGAGGCACGATACAGGGGCAGCGAAGGGAGGGGAGCCGCCTCCGCTCTGCCGATGTGCAGGAGCGCAATATCGAAGACATGGTAAAAGCCGGCACCGAGGTCTGCGTTTTTAACTGCCCGGCCTGCTACAACACCATGGCCGGGATGGTTTCCCGAAGGGGCATACGACCGATTTATATGAGTGACCTGTGCCGGCTTGCTATAGGCGAAGAACCGGCAGGATGGAGGTGATGTTATGAGTTCTGTGTACGAATCTCTGGTTGAAATAGTCGGTGGGGAACACGTTTCTACCCAGGCTGAGGAGCTCTATATCTACTCGTTCGACCTGGGTACTACCGAGCCTCACCGACCCGACTATGCAGTGGCACCAAGGACGACCGAAGAAATCCAGGCAATTGTCAGACTGGCCAACAGGGAGAAAGTTCCGGTAGCACCTCTGGGCGGCGGGTTGTCCCTGGCCGGACTGGCGCTGCCCCTGAAGGGGGGGATTTCGCTGGACCTGAAAAGGATGGACACCATACTGGAGGTAAACGAGAAGTCGCGGTATACCGTTGTTGAGTGTGGTGTTTCGCAGGGGCAGTTGACCTCCTACCTGGAGAGGCATCATCCCACCCTGATGCATTCGGAGCCCGGGGCACCTCCGATGGCAACCATAGCCGGCAATATGGCGATACACGGTCAGGGCGACCTGGCACATCCTTATGGTTTCAATTCCGATATGGTTAACGGGATGGAAGTGGTCCTGCCGACGGGTGAAATCTGCCGCTTCGGTTCCTGCTCGGTATCCACGCAATGGTACACGAATCATCCCCTGCCTGATGTGGGGCTATTTCTGGGGTGGGCCGGTACTACGGGTATCATTACTAAAGTATCGCTGAAGCTCTTCCCGAATAAGAGCATAGTAGGCTCGGGCCAGTTCGTGGTAAAGGACGAAAACCTGATTCCGGAAATCATTCACAAGATAACTCACACTGAGATGGTACATGATCTGGTGGCCTACAGCCAGGCAATACCGCCTTTCTCCAGTGGTCTTCATCACCTGACGATAAACTTGAGTGCGGACTCCGAAAAGGAACTGGCATTCAAGATGGAACTGATATTCGATGATACCCTGGGGCCGTATATCCGGAGTGGAGACGGCGGGTACCTGGGCTTCAACCGGGGTTCGCAGAGACCCCAGGTATCCAAGACCTCCGATTGGAGAAAGGGCGGCGGATTTGAATATGTAGGCTCGATAATGCCGGTGGAGACCTACCCCGATTGCTACCGGCGAGGACGGGAGATATCGGAGAAACATGGTATTCCATATACCGTGCTGGGACGGGTTATCGGCATGTCTCACGCCATGATGTTCTCCTGGACATACGCGTTCAACCGGGCAGACCCGGAGACTATGGACCAGGCAAGGGAAGCCCTGCATGAGACTGATGACCTTGTCCTGGAACTGGATGGTACTATCTGGAAACCCGGGACTTACGGGCAGAAGCTGGTTATGGAGAGGATAGACCCCAATACTCTCAATCTGATGAAGAAGGTGAAACAGCTTCTTGACCCCAATGGCATTATGAATCCTGGAAACTGGGAGGTAAGCTGATGACACTGGCAGAATACAAATACGCAGATACCATACACAGGTGCTTCCGGTGCGGCTACTGCAAGTTCCCGGTGAACTGGATGGACGTGAACAATTGCCCGGCATACGCCAGATTCCGCATGGAGACCTACTCCTGCGGAGGACGATTGTGGCTGACAAAGGCCTGGCTGAGCAATGAGATAGACTGGACCGAGCATCTTGCCCAGATACTGTACTCCTGCACGGCGTGTAAAAACTGCGAGGAGAAGTGCCCGCTTCGTTTCAATGTTGACATCTTCAACATGATACTGGCGGCAAGAGCCGAGATGGTCGAAAGGGGCCAGGTGCCGTCGGCGGTCAAGGAGTTCCTGGAGAACGTCCAGCGGCACGGCAATCCCTACGGCAATTCCAGGGCAGAAAGAGGTGAATGGAACCAGGAAACGGGGATAGAGCAGTACCAGGGGCAGGACTACCTGTACTACGTTGGCTGTGTGGGCTCATACGATACCAGAGCGCAGCAGACGGCGCGGACCCTGGGCAAGGTGCTGCTGAAGTCGGCAGTGTCCTTCGGGGTATTGGGTAGTGAGGAGAACTGTGACGGCAATGAGGTTAATGCACTCGGCGAAGAGACCCTGTTTGAAATGCTGGCCGAAGAGAATGTCCGGAAATTCAAAGACCTGGGGGTGACTAATATCGTCACCCTGTCTCCACATTCATACAATGCCTTCAAGAACGACTATGCAAGGTATGACGGTAGCTTTCCGGTGCTGCATTATACACAGCTTCTTAGAGACCTCATCACGGATGGGAAGCTGGATGTCTCCGGCGGGATGAATGCCAGAGTCACCTATCACGACCCCTGCTTCCTCGGCCGGTGGAATGGGGAGTATGATGCTCCAAGACAGGTACTGAGCGCCATTCCCGGTATTGAACTCGTGGAAATGGAGAAGAACAGGGAGAGCACCCTCTGCTGTGGTGGTGGTGGGGGCAACTTCTATACCGATTTCCTGGGTGGCAGCGAGAATAGCCCGGCAAGAATCAGGGTCAGGGAAGCCGCCACTACCGGAGCCACTGTGCTGGCGGTAGCCTGTCCCAACTGTATGACCATGCTTGAGGATGCCGTCAAAGCGGAGGGACTGGAAGACAAGCTGGTAGTGAAGGACGTTTCCGAGATAGTGGGGGAAGCTTGCGGGATAGGATAACATGGATATTGTTGCCTGCATAAAACGTATCCCCGACACCTCGGAGGCGGATACGATGAAGATAGACGCTTCTCAAATGGGCATCGAAAGAGGTTCGTCGGTCTTTAAGATTAACGACTGGGATGAGTATGTCCTTGAAACAGCAGTACAACTGAAAGAAAGAACGGGAGGGTCTCTCACCGCCGTTACTGTTGGGCCGAAGGAGTGGGATGATGTCCTGCGGAGAGCACTGGCCATGGGTGCCGACAGGGCTATCAGGGTAGACCAGGATATGGTCGCCGCGGACTGCCAGGCCGTAGCCGTAGTCCTGGCGGCGGTGACCAGGAGCCTCCCGTACGACCTGGTGCTTTTTGGTGCGCAGTCTGAAGACTTCGGCTGCGGACAACTGGGCGTCATGGTTGCCGAGATGCTGGGCGTTCCCCACGCTGCCCTGGTGGTGGGTCTCCAGGAAGAAGAAAGAAAGGTCCGGGTGGATAGGGAGCTGGAGGCGGGCATACTGGAGTCGTACACTATCGAGCTTCCGGCATTGCTGACTATCCAGACAGGAACCAACCGGCCGAGGTATATCTCGCTTGGTGGCATTAAAAGGGCCATGAAAAAAGAGCTTCAGGTCATGTCGCCGGGAGAACTGGGCCTGACCGCAGAGATGCTGGCTCCGCAGGTGAAACTGGAGAGATTGGAATTCCCGCCCAGGGGCAAGGAGGCAGTGTTGATACCCGGACCACCTGAGGAATCGGTGGAGCAGCTGGCCAGTATTCTACAGAATGCGGGGATATTCTGAATGCCGGAAATACTGGTGGTTGTCGAGCACAGAAAGCAGAGGGTGACCGATATCTCCCTGCAGATGCTCAGCAAAGGGAGGCAACTGGCGAATGAGGCCGGTGCCGGCCTGCTGGCGGTCGTCATCGGCAGGGACGTGGGTGCCTATGTAGAAGAGCTTGCCGGATGGGCTGACAGGGTCATGGCAGTGGAGGACCCCGGACTGGCAGAACCACTGGCAGAACCCTCACAGAAGATACTCTCTGCCATCATAAAAGAGAGGAAACCGTTGCTGGTGCTGATGGGGCATAGCTCCTTTGGCATGGACCTGGCACCTGCACTGTCGGTGGAGCTTGGTTTACCACTGGTCACGGACTGCACTGACGTCTCTCTGGAGGACGGTCATGTGATGGTGAGACGTTCACTCTACAACGGTAAGGTGAACGGCGTATACTCATTTGTGCCATCAGAAACCGTAATGGTAACCGGGCGTATCGGGGAGTTCCCGGTTGAAGAGGGCAATAGAAACGGGGAGGTCGAGCAGGTCGATTCATCCCTGGAAAATGAGTTCGACTACAAGAGGTTCGAAGGGTATACCGAACAGGAAGCTGCCGAGGTGGACATCTCGCAGGCAGAGGTTCTGGTCTCAGTTGGGCGGGGGATAAAAGACAAAGACAACATTGAGATTGCCGAGCGACTTGCCAGTGCGTTGGGAGGAGTCCTGGCCTGCTCCAGGCCGGTAGTAGACAATGGATGGCT
>DATKWT010000165.1 GCA_035529395.1 Dehalococcoidales bacterium
TGGTTATCACCGCCAGTGTCCCCTCCGACCCGATGAGCAACTGGGTGAGGTCATACCCGGTGCTGCACTTGACGAACTTTCCGCCCGTCTCTATGATTTCTCCGGTCGGTAGCACCGCTTCCAAACCCAGGACGAAGTGCCGGGTCACACCGTATTTGACGGCCCTCATACCGCCGGCATTGGTGGCGACATTCCCGCCGACCGCGGCGCTCTTCTCTCCGGGGTACAGTGGATAGTAAAGCCCGCACTCCTCCACCGCCTGGTACAGCTCCTCCAGGGTGACCGCCGGCTCAACAGTGGCCACGAAGTTGAGCCGGTCTATCTCCAGTATGCGGTTCATCCTTTCCATGGAAAGGACAATCCCCCCGTAGAAAGCCACGGCACCGCCGGCAAGACCCGTCCCGGCACCTCGTACGATGACCGGAATCCTTGCCTCGTTGGCCAGCCTCAGGACCCCGGCGACCTCCCGGCTGTTCCCCGGTTTCACCACCAGGTCAGGTATGGCCCGGTCTGACCCCGGCGCCTCGTCGCGGGAGTAGTTCTCCCTCTCGTCTCCGGTCAGGATGTTCCTCTCACCCACTACTCCGGTCAAGCCGGCCATCAGGGCTTCAGTGACCTCACCGTACCTGCTCTGCTTCTCCATCTACCTTCCCTCCGACAGCCGCTCCCCGGGATGGGTGCTCCGTCCGGCCTGACTCTGTACGAACCCGCGCAGCTTCCGGGTCATTGCCTGCCAGTGAGTTCCTTTCCAGTAGACCCGGTGGCAGGCAGGGCATTCCACAAACTGCTCCTGCGTTTGAAAGACGTAGGGCGGCACCCGGTCGGCCACTTCTTCCTTGCCCCGCTCCACCAGGGGCTGGTTGCACTCCAGGCAAAGACTGAGCGGCCTGAAGTCGATGTCGAGATGCAGGTGCTCAATCACCTGACGTATCTGTTCTTCGGGGCTGTCGCCGCTGACGAGAATAGCTCGCAATCGACCGCTGGTTATCACGCGCCGTTCCATAATGCGGGTGTCCCTGGTGATAATAATCCTTGCCTGGTCCAGGGCAATGCGTATCATGCGGTAATCTTCACCGTGGTCGAACAGCAGGGTGTCGTAACCCATCATCCTCAGCCACCGGGCGAGTCTGCCGACGTTGAGGTCAACTATGAATCTCAGGTCTTCTGTGGAGTCCGCTGTTTCAGTATTCACGCCATCGAATCCTGTCGCTGTTTAGTCCTGCCGGAGTTCTGAGGTCTAGCAGGGTGATGAAAAAGGAGAGTCCAGAGAGGGTGCCCCTTCTTAGGGGCATGCCTCTTTGGCAGGGGCCTGGGGGTGCCCCCCAGATACAATCTTTACCCCCTTCCTGGCCAGGAAGGGGAAGGCGGCCCATCTGGGCCGCACGGGGATTGGTCGAAATGGTTTTTCAGCAACCTGCTAGAGTTCAAGCTGCATCCCCTCATAAGCGATGGTAATGGGTGTACCCAGGGTTTCGGCGACATCCTTAATCTGGATTTTTATTTCATCCTCCAGTTCCGGACTCATGTGCACAGTGACTATCTCGGGCAGGTAGCCTTTGATTTTGCGGAAGATAAGCATTTCCTGCTTAAGCAGGGTCGGGGTCATGTGCCCGGCCTCCAGGGCTATTTCAGAAAACCTGTCGGGTAGCGTAACCTCGGTGATGAGGACCTGAGGGGATACGTGCTGCCAGCATTCTTCGAGCCCCGGTCCGGTGTCCGCGGTGTAGAACAGCGCTTTACCTTCCGGTGATGTGACCTGGTACCCCACTGTTGTCACCGGGTGATTTACCGGGACGGGCAGGACAGAATAGCCGGCAATCAGCTCCATAGAGTACGGCTCCACTATCGTGAACCGGACGGTCGGGTTTTCTTCCGGTCTCTCCAGGAATTTGGAGTAGAGTTCGCCGTTAAGGAGATGGGAGGACAGAGCTTTACGGACATCGTTGGTTGAGTAGATGCTGATAGAGGTCCCGGAGTGGTAGAAATTCATGGCCAGTACCGGTATATCCCTGATGTGGTCATAGTGCCGGTGGGTAAGCAGCACTGCCTTGAGTGCCCGTTGTGCCGCGAAGGACAGGCTGGAGGTCAGTGCCCCGGCGTCTATCGCCAGGACATCATCGATGAGCAGGCAGATACAACCGGTCTCCTGCGATTCAATATTGTGCGCCCCCAGAAAGCGAATATTCATTGCCTGACAGCCTTTCGTTGCCGTTCCCGAATAGAGAACGGATTGAAGTTCGTCTCGTGGTCGTAGATATCCGTACCCTCACGCTTTTTAAGGGAATTCACTGCGAGGTACGTCAGCGGGGTGGCAGCAGCTTCAATTGCTACCTTGGCCAGCCAGTGGTGGAGGACCATCACCAGTGCAAAGACCGGAGTGCCCACGAAGGCCAGGGTGATGAATATCAGGGTATCCAGACCCTGTCCCACCAGCGTGGAGCCGATGGTCCTTGTCCACAGCCAGCGCCCCCGGGTTATGACCTTCATCTTTGCCATGATAAAGGAGTTGGCAAATTCGCCGGCAAGGTATCCAAGGAAAGAGGCGGACAGTAACCGTGGTGTATAGCCGAGGATGCTCACGTAGGCCTCCTGGCCTTCCCAGAACGGTGCTGACGGCATAATCTGCCCCACCCAGGCGAAGAAGACGAAGACCAGGTTGCAGGCGAAACCGAGCCAGATTATCTTCCTTGCCTGGTGATACCCGTAGACTTCAGTCAGGACATCCCCGAAGATGTAGCTCAGGGGGAAAACGAATATCGCCGCGGGTAGAATCAGAGGTCCCAGGCTTACCACCTTAACAGCGATGACGTTGGCAGTGATGAGGCAGGTAACGAAGACGGCGGCGATGACCACGAACCGGGGAGAGGCATTCATTGTTAAATCCAGTGCTGGCGACGGAAAAAGTAGAGCATAGCAGCAATGATTACCAGGCAGATAAGGGAGACATAGAGGGCGGAGAGTCTGGAGTCCCCGAAGGGTCCCAGGGGGATATTCATGCCGAAGATACTGGCCACAACCGTAATCGGCAGCATGATGGTGGCGATTACGGTCAGCATTCGGACTATCTCGTTGGTGCGGTTCGTTGCCAGGGAGTCGTGGGTATCGTTCAATCCCTCGATTCTCTCCTTGTACTCGTCCAATCCGTCCCATATCTTGTCAATATGGTCCACCAGGTCGTCGAAGTAGACCTCCATGTCCGTCTCGGTAAAGCGGCGGACCTTGGGCCATAGGCTGCCGGCCACCGCTCGCAGCGGCCAGATAACGCGGCGGAAGGAGATGACATCCCGACGCAACTCGGAGATATCCCTTATTGCGCGGGGCATGCTGCGGGAGAATATTTCTTCATCGACCCTGTCGATGTTACTGCCAATCTTGTTCAGTATCGGCAGGCAGTAATCGACCAGCCGGTCGATTATCCGGTAAAGGAGTTGTCCGGGGCCACCGCTGAGGTTCTGGCTTCGGGCTTCCTCGTCAAGCTGGCACTGCCGGAACAGGTTCACCAGTGGCTTGAGGTCTCCCCGGTGCAGTGTGATAACGTAGTTCTGTCCGATGAATACCGACACCTGGCTGGGGGTTGTTACTCGTGTCTTTTTGTTGAACACAGGGAAGTGGAAGACCAGGAAGAGGTATTCCTCGTACTCGTCTATCTTGGGCCTCTGAATACGACTGAGACAATCGTCCAGGTCCAGGGGGTGGAAAGGATAGTTCTGGGCCAGGTACTCCGTCTCCCGCTCCGTAGGACCCTCGATGTTGACCCAGGTTACGTCTTCCCAGGTCAGCGACTCTACGTGCAGTTGTGGCTCTTTTCCGGTTGTGGTCCTGGCCATGACAGACTGCCCCCTACTGGTGTGTCGCCGGTCTACATTCTATCATATTTGCCAGACCGTGGCTAAATCGTGTATCATATTAGTTGTAATGGTATAAAACTGTCAATATACCGCCGTTGGGGCGAAGAGGGCGCTGGTTTCAACGCCCTCTTCTTTGGGCACCGCCCGCAATACGGGGCGCACCGGCACACGAGCTATTACCCCAGTATCACCTGCCAACCTGCTGGCGGTATCCGTTGACAGCGACTGAAAAGCACTGTTGGGGAGGTCCTGTCGATGTCCACTCACCCTCTGGAGAAACTGCTACGCCCGAGGTCAATCGCCGTGGTTGGTGCTTCGAAGTCCGGTCGGGGAGGAGGTTTCGTTGCACCTCTCCTGGAGCTGGGCTTCAAGGGTGATATCTACCCCGTTAATCCAAAATATACCGAGATAATGGGCATGAAGGCCTATCCCCGGGTGAGGGATATTCCCGGGCATGTCGATTACGTTATTTCTTCCATTCCGGCAGCCGGGGTGCTGAGCATGCTCGATGACTGCGCTGAGAAGGGTGTGAAGCTGGTCCACCTGTTCACGGCACGCTTCAGCGAAACCGGGCGCAAGGATGCCGCTCAACTGGAGCAGGACATACTGAGGAAGGCCAAGGAGAGCGGTATCCGGCTAATAGGCCCAAACTGCATGGGCATCTACTATCCGGCAATGGGAATCTCCTTCAATGGCGGGATGCCCAGAGAGGCCGGTTCGGTTGGCGTGGTCTCACAGAGTGGACAGGTTGTCGGGGAGATGGTCGGCAGTGCCGGAGCCAGGGGTATCCGTTTCAGTAAGGCTATCAGCTATGGTAATGCCCTTGACTTCAACGAATGTGATTATCTGGAATACTTCGCGCAGGACCCGGAAACCAAAGTAGTATTGCTGTATATCGAAGGAGTCAGGGATGGCCCCAGATTTCTGAGGGTATTACGTGAACTGACAGCGGTTAAGCCTGTCATTGTGGTGAAGGGTGGCCGGGGTGAAGCCGGAACCAGGGCAACTGCCTCGCACACAGCATCACTTGCCGGTTCCAGAGAGATATGGCAGACCGTTGTTAATCAGACCGGTATAATCACTGCCAGAGACCTTGAGGAACTGGTCGATATTGCAGCCGCATTCTATTTTCTTCCTCCTTTCTGTGGAAGACGTGTAGGTGTTACCGGAGGCGGTGGTGGTAAGAGCGTGCTTGCTGCCGACCTCTGTGAGGAGGCCGGCCTCAACGTAATCCCGCTACCGGATGATATCCGGCAAGAGCTTAAAAGACAGGGTAGCCCTATCTGGGACTGGATAAATAATCCGGCGGATTTCTCGATTGCCATGGGTGATAATAGCAGTTCTGTGGTTATGACAAAACTGATGGCCGGGCATCCGGACTTTGACTTGATGATGCTCTTTGTCTCCGGCCCATGGCATAAGGACAAGTCCTTCTCGCTCGATGAGCACATGAAACACTTTGGACTTGAGAGCCTGAATGGCAAACCGGCTATCCTCGTATTTGGCGAAAGAGATCATGGAGGCGATGGGAAAGATGCCGAGTACGAGGAGATTAATACCGAAATGAAGCGCAGGCTTAATAAGGCTGGTTACCCTTTGTACCCCGGTATTCAGAGAGCGGCCAACGCCGTCAGTAAGATGATATCCTACTACGAGAAGAAACGGTAGCGTTTATCCCCTGTGAGTGCCGGCGTCCCCTCACTACTAGTCCCACTGTGAGGGGGCCCCTCCGGCAGGTTTGTGGATGTCGGTAGCAAAAATACTGGACGAAATCCTGCACCCGAAGTCGGTTGCCGTGGTCGGGGCCTCCGGGAGTCAGAGGTCCTGGGGCTACAGCTACACGACTCACCTGCTGGAATACGGCTTCCGCGGCAACATCTATCCGGTTAATCCCCGGTATCCGGAGATACTGGGACTCAAGGCTTACCCCAGCCTGTTGGACATCCCCGGCACCGTCGACTACGTAATCTCCTGCGTTCCCAGTAACCTGGTTCTCGGTATGCTCGAGGAGTGTGGCCAGAAGCAGGTCAAAGGGGTACATCTTTACACGGCGCGCTTCAGTGAGACCGGACGCAAGGATGCTGCCGACCTGGAGCAGGAGGTACTAAACAAAGCGAGGAGATTGGGCATCCGCCTCATCGGCCCGAACTGCATGGGCGTTTACCACCCCGGGCACGGAATGTCCTTCGGCTACAATTTGCCAACCGAGTCGGGACCGGTGGGGATGCTGTCGCAGACCGGAGGTGGGGCTTCCGGCTTCGTCCGTCTGGCGGGAAAGCGCGGCGTCCGGTTCAGCAAGGTAATCAGCTACGGTAATGCCCTTGATTTCAGCGAGTCCGATTACCTGGAGTATTTCATGCACGACCCGGAGACCAGGGTTATCGCGGTATATGTCGAGGGGGTCAGGGATGGCCGTGGGTTCTTCAACACCCTGCGCAAGGCAGCCGGGGAGAAGCCGGTGATTGTCATCAAGGGTGGCCGTGGAGAAGCGGGAACGCGAGCGGTAGCCTCTCATACTGCCTCCCTCGCCGGTTCGATGAAGGCATGGCAGGCTATGGTTATCCAGGCCGGTGCTATCCCCGCAAAGAACTTCGAAGAGATGACCGACCTCGCCGTCTCGTTCTGCTTCTTGCCCCCTGTGCTGGGGCCGGGGGTGGGTATTGCCGGTGGAGGAGGCGGCCCCAGTGTTCTTTCCGCCGACGAATGCGAGGAGGTAGGGCTTGAGGTTGTCCCGTTGCCGCCCGAAATCCGCAAGGCGCTGCGGGATAATGGTGTCCAGATATGGGACTGGGTGAGCAACCCGGTTGACGTATCGATTATCGGCGGATTCGGGTTCAGCGACCTGGATATGCTGCGCCTGATGGGTTCCAATGAGAAATACCACATCCTTATCGGCCTCATCAACGAGGACGTCATGCTCACACTCTCCCGGCCCGAAGGAGCGGAGATGCGATTGAAGGGTGCCGTCGAGGGATACCGTCAGTTAAAAGAAGAGATTGGCAAGCCGCTGCTGGCGGTGATAGGTGATGATGGCTCGGGCAGCGACGAGTACGGTAACTTCAGCGGGAAGATAGTCAGCCAGGCGCGGACAGACCTGATTGCCGCCGGGATTCCCTTCTATCCCACCATCGGACGTGCTGCCAGAGCGGTCAGAAAGGTCCTCGACTACTACTTGAGGAAAGCGCGGCACGCCTAGTAGATACAGTCCTGTCAATACTTGTTTCATCAAGGTTCTTTCTTCACCCTACTCATCGGTCAGCTTCATGGCATAAACAATGGCACCTGTCTGCCGGTTCAGCTCATACACGACGAAGTCATGGCTCATAACCGGGTGAACCCAGAGTGGGAACCCCGACCCCAATGGCACTGTCGACGTCAACGAGACTTCATGTTGGGTTCTCAGGTCGTAGAGATAAATATCTGCTGCTGGAGTGCGGACCTCATTATCCACTACCGTAATCACATCGTTGGTGATGTTGCCCTTACTGGCCCTGGCATCTGTCCAGGCAACCAAGTCACCATGAATGGTCGGAGCGAAGGCGGCGTAGCGGCTGTTCGAGACCTGCTTCTCACTTCCCTCAACTACGTCACGGGCAAAGACGTCGGCCTCCGCATAGCTCCACTGACGGAGCCAGGCGACGCGGTTTCCATAGATGACCGGGTAGTGATCGTTTCCCGGAGATGTCGTGACGCGCCGCTCCTGGCCAGGGGCAAGATCGTACACGTATATCTCGTTGTTGTAGTCGGGTTCGTTGCCTGCGTGCATAGTGATCTCCGGGTCGGCGTGGCGGTTGTCCGTCCACACCACCAGGTCGCCGTCGATGGCCAGGTCCCCGCCTTCAGCCGAAGTCGTCGAGGTCAGTCTTGTCTCCTGGTCGGTGCTGAGATCATAGGCGTACACATCATAGCGTCTCGGGTTGTGATAGCCCTCTTCGTGGCGGTTGTCTAGCCAGACGATGGTATTACCGTGGATTCTGGGATGCACCTGAGCACAGTCATCAGTTGTGAGCTGGCGCACCTCGCCGGTCTTGATGTTGAGGAGGAAGACATCCCAGTTGGGCATTGGTGAGTGTCTCACGGAGCGCTGCTGCTCAGCTTCATCCCGGTCGACTGAGGCCCAGACGACCTTGTCGCTGTGAATAGCAGGAGCATCGTATACTATCCGGTCAGCGGGAAGCTCCAGCACCCGCTCTTTCTCCCGTGAGCGCAGGTCATATGTAGAAATATAGTACCTGGGTATCTGACCACCCTCGCGGTCGGTTTCAAGACCGACCATAATGTCCCCCCAGATAGCCTGCTGACCATACTCCCATTTCTC
>DATKWT010000166.1 GCA_035529395.1 Dehalococcoidales bacterium
TCAACGTCCCACAGGAGTGGCAGTCCGCTGCTCTACCAGCTGAGCTACACTCCAGTACAGCCGATACTGGTTGCCACCGGAGAGTACCTGTGTAGTCAGCTATGGTACTGGCCACCTTCTCATATGTCAATGCCTCATCCCTCTGACCCCTTTCTCCCCACTGCAGGCAGGAACCAGGAGAAACGAGAGCAGCAGTTTCCCTGAGAGACTAGACCTATCCCATATCGGCAACAACAGAGGTCGGGGTTGAGGCCGAAGAAGCGTACTGTCTCCCACACCCTCTACCGGTACCCAGAAGCGTAGCAGGGAGTTTTACACTTCTTGCACATTGGCCTGGGGTCATAAGGGCACTGGAGCAGCTTGATATTTACAGGTGACGGTTATTATCAGTACCTGCTCAGACTTCCAGGCAATTTCCCCACACACCGTGTACGTTACAGTAGGCAAGGGCACAGAAAGCCATGAATTCTGTCACCGGCACCTGGAACCTGACATTGGGGCTGGTGTAGGCAGGGGCAAAGGCAGCTCGACCGAGGTTTATCACCTGTCCGTTCTGCTTCACCCCGAATAGCTCAACCCAACCGATATGGTGCTCCACCGTGTTGGGGTGCGGTGTTTCCTTGCCCACCACCACGTGCACAATATCGGCTCCACCTTCTCCTTTACCCTTACCGATCTCAATAACCGGTACATGCTTTTCCTTTCCCTCGGACTCCGCGGTTTTCAGTATATCCTGGAACTGCATAATTCACCTCCTTACTGGCTGAGTCCCTACTCATTACTGCTCCTCTTTCTTTAACAGGTCATTGAAAATCTCAGTATGGTATATTTCATGGTCTCTGATACGAAGCAGGAGCCGTTTAAGGCCCGCCTCCTCAATCTCCCTGGCGGCACGGTCATAGGTGTTAGCCACCTCCTGCTCGATCTTGATGTCAGCTCGGAGCATATCAGCAGTCTTAGTTGACCGATCAACCTCGGTGTGTTCAATTCTCGGATTGCCGCTGATATCGATTATCTTTTCAGCGAGCCATCCCAGGTGCTGCATCTCGTTAATAGCCTGGTCTTCCAATTGCTTTTTGGCCTCCGGATTGGTGGTCATATGTGACTGGAACATATATTGTAGAATAACCGTATACTCATGCTCGATACCCCAGTTGAGAGTCTGGACAACCTTGTCCGTACGACTACCCCTCACATCTTTGGCTCCTTCCTTCTGCGCCTTGTTAACGAAGTGCTCGAAATCACCGTGGTGTGATTCTTCGTCAGACAGGATACGCTGTAATAGCCTCTTTATCTCAGGGTCATCTATAATCTTGATGTGCTCCCGATACAGGTTTATGCCATCTTCTTCCAGAAGCACATCATTTCTCATCCAGTCGGCTACTGACTCGCCACCCATGCGCATCTTACCCCGCTCTAAACTGGGAACACCACCCAGTTCTACGATAGCCTCCGCTAGCCAGTCCAGGTGGCGCATTTCCTCCCTGGCGAGTGGCTCAATCTCACAAGCTATCTCACCTTCTCCCATAGCATAAGCATGTGTTAGGTACTGAATGATGGCACCATGCTCACCCTCAAGGTCCTGATTTAAAAGGGCAATAATTCCATCTTTGTCCATTAGTTCCTCCCATATTTCAGCTATTTATCCCATAACCTTTTATAGCGCGTCCTTATAAGATTAAGCCTGAACTGAGGTGGCCATTTTACTGGCTCCTCCCCCTTCTCGGTAATCTCATACCTATTCTCTCCTCCTTCAGGTAGATACTTCCAGGGAAAGTCACTATTCTGCTTTATCTTTGAGCTAAGACGTAGCCTTAGCTCGTTCTTCCTGAGACATCTCAGCCAGGGTTTCTACCTCTTTAATGTCGAGACCCAGTCCCTCGGCTACGCGGCGGCCATATTCCGCATCAGCTTTACAGAAGATAGCAGTCTGGCGCAGCTGAATCCGTTTCTGCGCATTGCAAAGATGTGTTGTAATATTGCCAATCAAGTGCTCTCTATCCTCATCGGTCATCACCCTTCGGTAGAGTTCTCCGGCCTGGAAGAAATCATCATTGGGATGGGTATAAGGTTGACGAGCGGCTTGTCCGGATACTTCAACCGGGGGCTCAGCAACATCCACTTGGGGTTCCGGACCATCAAAGCTGTTGGGATAATAATTCGGGCTGTCACCACCGTTGTCGGTGAAATTCATGAAACCGTCACGCTGGTAGTAATTGACTTTTGTGGCCTTGGGTCTGTTGATGGGCAACAGATGATAGTTGGGCCCCAGGCGGTGTAGATGAGTGTCATGGTAGGAGAAAAGCCTCCCCTGTAGCATTTTGTCTGGTGAGGCTGCAATTCCAGGAACGAAGTTCGCGGGAGAAAAAGCAGCCTGCTCCACCTCGGAAAAGTAATTTTGGGGATTCCGGTTGAGTACCATACGACCTATAGTGAAAGGTGGATAATCAGCATGGAACCAGACTTTGGTGATATCGAAAGGATCGAAGTGATATTCCTTGGCCTGCTGCGGGGGCATAATCTGCATTTCCAACCGCCAGGATGGGTATTCACCTCTTTCAATAGCCTCATGAAGGTCGCGCGTTGCATGATCAGGGTCTTTCCCCTTCATTTCGGTGGCTTCGTCACGGGTTAGATTCTGGATTCCCTGCTCCGTTTTGAAGTGATACTGTACCCAGAAATATTCACCCTTTGTGTTGTACCACTTGAATGTGTGGCTGCTGTAACCGTTCATGTTTCGGAATGTCCTGGGTGTCCCCCGGTCGGAAAAGAGGATGGTAACCTGGTGGATAGATTCCGGGGTCAGAGAAAGGAAATCCCAGAACATGTCCGCATCTTTAAGGTTGGTGCCCGGGTGGCGTTTCTGAGTATGAATGAAATCAGGGAATTTCAGCGGGTCACGGATGAAGAAGACGGGCGTATTGTTCCCGGTCATGTCGTAATTGCCTTCTTCAGTGTAGAACTTGACTGCGAATCCGCGGGGGTCTCTTTCCGCATCTGCCGATCCCTTCTCGCCACCCACAGTGGAAAAGCGGGCGAAGACATCGGTGCGCTTACCGATTTCGGACAAGAATTTTGCCCTGGTGTACCTGGTTACGTCGGCGGTAACCTCAAAGTAGCCGTGTGCCCCGGTACCTTTGGCATGGACGACACGTTCCGGGATACGCTCCCGGTCGAAATGCCCCAGCTTTTCCAGAAGGTGTGTATCCTGCATCAGTACGGGGCCGTTACTGCCTGCAGTTATACTGTTTTGATCGTTATCGACTGGTGCGCCGAAACCGGTAGTGTAGACTTTCTTCTCTTCTGACATTTCTCTCCTCCTTTCAATAATGATGATTCCTTATAAGATTTGCCAGACTGCACGTTATTATGTTTTCAGCTATTATATGTCTGTCATTATAATCAAAAGGCATTAAAGGAGGAAGTGACAAGAGGGTCACCTGAAATTGAAGGAACTCGCATTAGATCAAGCACTTATCATATACACTAGATAGGGCTATCGCTTTTTTTCTTCAGCCAATAGAGAGGTGAGTTCCTTTTCAAATCTATTCAGAACGTCAATGTGGACTTCCTCTTCATAGGCCAGTTTCTCGAAGATTTCTTTCATGGCCTGACTCTTTGCTGCCTTAGATGCAATTTTATACTTTGCCCGTGCACCTCTTTCATCTATCTTCATCACGCGAATGAATTGCCGCCAGTTCATGTCTTTTCCTCCCTGGTATCATTTCTTTAGAAGACGAAAACTTCCCCTAAAATTTTACTTCCCTTTAAGAGCCATTTTTCTCCTCCTTTTATGGAGAGCTATCAGGCAAAGTCGTGTTCTTTGTGTTTCTCGGCAATGGTAGCTGCCAGCTTGTCCAGCGCACTGAAACCGGCTTCCCTGGGAAAGCCCTTGCTCAACACCGGTTCCAGTATTTCTACCTTCAGGTTGGGAATGAGGGCAGCGAGTTGCTCAACTGCCTTACCTCCCCAGCCATAGGAGCCGATGATAGAGATGAATTTCAGGTTGGGTCTCAGGGCGTTCGCCAGGATGGCCGCGTAGGCGACATTCGGGTGCGGACCGGTGAGAACAGTAGGTGTCCCGATGACGACTGTCGCCGCATCCACCAGGGCCATGGCCAGTTTCCCGATGTCGGTTACGGCAAGGTCGAACTGTTTAACGGTTACGCCTTTCTGAATCAAAGCGCCGACGAAGTACTCCACCATCTTGCGGGTGCTGCCGTGCATCGAGATATAGGGCAGCACCACGATGTTCTTTGGTTCGTCGAATGCCCAGCTATGATAGGCGTTCAGGATAAACTCGGGTCTATCGTGCATGGGGCCGTGGCTGGGAGCAATGATGCCAATGGCGTAGTCCTTTATCTTATCCAGGTTCTTCTGAATAATAGTCCGGAAGGGCATCATGATTTCCGCGTAGTATCTCTTAGCCGCTTCATAGACCTGCCCTCCATCCCTGACATACAGGTCGGTTGTAGCCAGGTGGGAGCCGAAGAAATCACAGGGGAACAGTATCCTGTCTTCGCTCAGGTAAGTAAGCATGGTCTCCGGCCAGTGGACCCAGGGGGCATGGATAAACTCCAGTGTTCTATCCCCCAGCGAAATGGTTTCTTTATCGTTGACCGTTACAAACTTCTCTTCCGGAATCATGAGCACGTCGATGAGCATGTCCTTACACCTGGGGGTGCATACCACTTTCGCTTCAGGATATTTCTCCAGCACCTGGGGGATAGTACCGGAATGGTCCTGCTCAGCGTGATTGGCAACCACATAATCTAGCTTTTGAACTCCGAGTTCACTCAACTGGTTTAATAACACGTCCTGCATAGCAGGGTCGACGGTATCGATAAGCGCAGTCTTCTCCGTGCCCTCGATTAAATACGAGTTGTAACTTGTACCATCGGGAAGTGGTATCAGAGAGTCGAATAAACGCCGGTCCCAGTCAATGGCACCTACCCAGTGAATGCCTGGCTTTATTTCTCTCGGTTTCATGTCATTCTAACCTTTCGAATTCATCCTTGGTTGCCCCACAGACGGGACATACCCAGTCATCAGGTATGTCTTCAAAAGGTGTCCCCGGTTCAATCCCGCCATCGGGGTCACCCAGTTCCGGGTCGTAGACCCAGCCGCAGACAGAACATTCGTATTTAGCCATTTCAGACTTCACCTCCTTTTTCTCCTCGATATAGCTGGGGGCTGTTTTGGGAGTGGTGCCTCGTTTGACCTGGTGATAATAAGCATAGGTCATCGGCTCGCCTTCTCCAAGGACCTCTGCTCCCACAAGCTCTCCAATAAAAAGAGTATGGGTTCCCACATCTACGTCTTGAATCACCCTGGCTTCCAGATAAGCGAGGGCATTCTCAGTAACCACGGGAGCCTGGGTCTCACCTGTTATAAAGTCAATGCCTTCAAGTTTATCTATATCCCTGCCCGACTTGAAGCCAAAGTGACCAATAAACGAGAGTGGGGTATTCTGACTGAGAACAGAAGCGGTAAAGACATTACTTGTTTTTATATATTCGTGGGTTAGATTACTCTTGTTGATACTCACGGCGATTGTAGGTGGCTCAGACGTTATCTGAAACACGGTATTCGCAATCTGCCCATTATGCCTGTCTCCTTTTCTTGAGGATACAACGTATAGACCGTAACCTATCCTGTGCAAAGCCATATGATTCATTTATGTCCTCCGTAACTACTGTATGTCTATACCTCACCTGTTAGCTCCAGATATCCCGCGCCTATTCAGCCACCATCCAGAGATGGGCGCTCTTTATTTACAAACCATGCTGCCGGGTCTCTAAGGTATTCATGGTAATCAAGCAAAACCAGCTGGTGTTCCCTCTCCTCGGCTGCCAGAGCCTCGTAAAAATCTCTTTCTGCACCGTAGCGAGCATCAGACCCCTGGCTCTTGTAGAAATCATAGGTCTTACTCTCCATGTCTATGGCTGTCTGTACCGCATCAAGCTCAGTAGCCGAAGCCTTGATACTAGAGTCGGTGCCCTCAGCCCGGGCAAGTATTGTTCTTAGCAGTGTGCCTCCCTCAGGTTGGAAATCAACCGTAGGCCATTCCTTTTTATTCCGTATGGTGTCGAAGATACTCTGGAACTTCTGCCGGTGTAAGTCTTCTTCAGCGGCGAGTGTCTGCAATAACTCCCTGCCCAGCTTATTGCTGCTTTTCCGGCTGGCTTCCAGGTAATACTCTTTGCCATCAATTTCCATCTGGATAGCAGTTTGAAGTGCATTAAGGGTTTGGTCCTGTTCGATTTCCATTAGTAATTTCCTCCGGTGAGTGATGAGAATACCTGACCGTATATATGGGAAATGGGATAGCAGAGATGAGCGATAGGCTGCTTACTGGCCTTCCCCTTCTTCCTGACCGAAACAGTGACCTTCATAGCTCTTACCGCAGCAACTTTAAGTCAATTCCTCTTACAATATTTCCTGAGACGATTATTGTACTCCTTAATACTGATGGTAGCAACTTCAAGGGATATATCTTTGGCAGCTAAATGCGTCACCTGTTTTACCACAAAAATCAATCTTTTGCAACAGGGTACTTCCATGAGCGCCACTATTAGATTCCTCAGAAAAAATAGTGAAACAGCACGTCCAGTCGACCGCTCTTCGCCAGGTAGAGGCCGGAGAAGCGCATGACCTCCTGCATCCTCTCCCGGTAGCCAGGAGCGTAGCAGGGATTCTCGCACTTCTTGCACATTGGCTTGGGGTCATAAGGGCACTGGAGCAGCTTGACAATGCCGTGATAGAGCAGTCTACGGCATTCCGAGCACAGCAGCAGAGGTCTGTCACCTGCTGCCTGTCGAAGGGCTTCATCCTCACCGGGAAAGAGGCTCTTCGGCTCGTACCGGTGATTCTCCCGGCAGAAGATGTTCACAAAATCGGCCAGGACCCTGGCATCCCTGGCTTTCTTGCGGTCCATCCTTTCAAAGAGCTTTGACATACGCCTCCGATGTCTTGGCCGACCACGACTCTATGTCAGTACCTCACCCCGGACGCCGATGGTGACTTCCTTGAGGGGTATATCTTTACCGCTGGCCTGAATTGCCTGCCGTGCCATGTGCACCAGACCGGAGCAGCAGGGTACTTCCATGTGCACGACCGTCAGGCTCTTCACGTCCGACTGGCTCAGAATATCCGTCAGCTTCTTCTGGTGTGCCTGGAAATCATCCAGCTTGGGACAGGCTATCAGCAGGCTGTGGTCCTTGAGGAAATCCTGATGAAAGCCGGCATAGGCAAACGGCACGCAGTGCGCTGCCAGTATCAGGTCGGTCCCCTGAAGAAACGTCGCCCCTGGTGGTACCAGCGTCATCTGCACCGGCCAGTGACCGAGCATCGAAGGCTGGGAGGTTCCGGTCTCGGTGGCAGTCTCCGTTATCGCCGGCTTTTCGAACCGGGTAACCGTACTCCCGGGACAGCCACAGGGCAACGTCTCCTCCACCTGTTGTTGACTGGTAAGGTGCTCGTTGACCAGTTCCTCATTGAAACCCTCGGCCACCCGCTCCTCAATGGTTATCGCTCCCTCAGGACATTCACCGAGACATGCCCCGAGGCCGTCACAGAACTTCTCGCTTATTAATTTCGCCTTACCGTCGATAATCTGGAGGGCACCCTCGGCGCAGGACGGGATACAGACCCCGCATCCGGTGCACTTCTCCTCATCAATGTGTACTATCTTTCTTGTGGTTCTGATTGTCATCTTACGCCTCCCATCAACTACCCACAGGGTGATCCCGGTTAGTCCTCCCCCCTCAAATCCTTCCACCTCTCCTCACCCAGGCACTGGCGGGCGGAAGCGCACCAGTCAATGCAGGACGGCACCTTCTCACGGTATACCCTGGTGCCACACTTGGGGCACCTGACCCTCGCCTCGTCGGAGAATATCTCCACCTCGGCGCCGCAGTCGGGGCACTTATGCAGTGATACTCGCAGGTTTCTCATATCCTGACCGGGACACTTGAACGTCATTACTCTTATCTCCTCCTTTGGAGAGTGACTCCTCTTGGTCTCAGTAGTAATCATAGCTCGGACTGAGAGCACGCACTATGATATAAGTCATGTAGACTCCAAACTCGGGGGAATTGTGGCACCTGTTGTGGTATCATTGGCCGTATGCCGACATGAGAGAGGGGGTCTGTCATGGCATCTGCCAGTGAATTCAAGCGCATGTTCAAGGGGGCATGTCTCGAGGCTGAAGACCTGTTCCTCCTGGAACCGTTTCAGATTGGCTATCTTCCCGGGTGGGTACCCGAGCAGGAATTCGCTGCCGTACTCTCGGCGCATCCTTCCATCAGGCGTTTCCTTGTAGCCCGGTGCCCCACTATCGCCGCCTTCATCGAACGCATCCTGGCACAATCCAGTCGTTCAGTGAGCCAGGACGAGCTGAAAGAGTGTACGGACAGGGTGGTCTGGACCATCGCCGACCTTCTCGTCTACAACAAGTGCCCGGAGGTGTACGACTCCCTGGACTTCCATAACTGGGACTTCAGCGAGGTCACCTCCATCGTCGCTCTTGACGAGGCAGTAGTGATTGACGGAGGAGCCGGCACTGGGAGAGTAGCGCTCGAGGCCGCGCGGACGGCGAAGTGGGTCTTCGCGGTGGAACCGGTAGCCCGGTTGAGAGAATTCATCCGGGAGAAGGCGTCGGAAGCTGACCTGTCCAATGTCTTCGTCCTTGACGGTTTCCTGCACGCCATTCCTCTTCCTGACCGATTCGCCGACATCCTCATAACGTCACACGCGCTCGGGTGGCGACTCGAAGAGGAGTTGGCAGAATTCGAACGGGTGGTCAGGGCAGACGGATTCATTGTGCATTGTCCGGGCACGGCAGAGACAACGGCCGAAGAACAAAGCCAGCACTCTCTTCTCCTTTCACCCGAGTGGCATTATGAGTTCTCAAGGTATAGAGAGTCCGACGGCTGGAAGAGGAAGTACTGGAAGCGGCTGTGACGGTCTCTTCCAGATACCCCGACGCGTCACCACCCCGCTGCACCGGGAGCACTACACCCGAGGATACCCCTCACTCAGGAGGCGGAGCTTCTCGGCATCAAGAATGGTCACCCTGCCGCGAACAGAGCTAATGATACCGCGACTCCTTAGCTGGCTCATCACCCGAATTGTGGTCTCGGTGGTCGTCCCTGCCATGTCCGCAATCTCCTGTCGGGTGAAGGGAAGTGTATCGCCGAGCTTCGAGGAAAGCATGACCAGCACGGCGGCGATACGCTGCTCGACCCGTTCCCCGGCAAGGTCTCGGAGCCTGCCCTGTGCGTCCCGGAGCCGCCCTCCGAGGACGTTGATAATCCTCAGTGCCACCTGGGGACGGTCGGTTAGAAAGGCAAGGAAGTCCTCCCGACTGATACCCAGCACCCTGGTCCGGGCCACTGCCTGGGCGGAGGCGGGGTAGGACTTGTTCTCGAAGACAGCCACCTCACCGAACATCTCGCCGGGACCGAAGAAGGCAATGATGAACTCTTTACCCAGGGAGGAATGCTTCACCACCTTGACACTGCCCTCGGTGATAACGTAGAAACGTTCCGGAGCGTCACCGTCCCAGAAAACGAACTGGTCCGGCATGAAGCTATACTCGAATGCGAGTTCGGCCAGGGCGGCGAGCTCATCGTCACTCAGACCGGAGAATATCGAGGAGCGCTTCAGAATCTGGGTTTTGTTCGTTTCCCGCAATCCACCTCTCCCCTACCGCGCCTGGACTTGACATTTACCTACCTGTGGGCGGATTATAGCACATACAACGGTAAGGGCAACCCCCGGTATGTGCTCCGGTAGCGAGTATGATGCAGGTCATGGTTCTTAGCGACAAACGCAATACAATAAGAGTGTCAGTGCCCCTTATTCGCAGGGCCGGTTTATTGCGAGCAAACCAAGGAGGCTTGTGTGATGGCGAATGAGAAGTACGTCTGTCCGCAATGCGGCAAGGAATCCGAGAAACCGGGACAATGCCCAAACTGCCGGGTAGAGCTGGTGGCTATCTGCCCGGTATGTGGCAATCCGGTAGTGGGTGAGCACATACACCCAGAAGACTAGCTGCGGCAACGCAAGGAAGTGAGGTGAAACATGGTAGAGAAGAAAGTCATCATCTACAGCACCCCCACCTGACCCTACTGCCACCGGGCGAAAGAGTATCTTTCGCGAAAAGGCATTTCCTACACGGAACACGATGTCGCTGTTGACCGTGAGAAGGCTAAGGAGATGGTGCAGAAGTCAGGTCAGATGGGCGTCCCGGTGATAATCATTGACGATGACATCGTAGTAGGGTTCAACCAGGGCAAAATCGACGAATTACTGGCCAGCTAAGGCCGATAGACGGCCCCGTTCGGGCATTCTATCGGGGGGAGGTAACCATGTACGACCTGATGGTTATCGGTGGTGGTCCTGCGGGCCTGGCCGCCACTGTCTACGCGGCACGCAAACAACTCAACGCCGCCCTCATCAGCCAGGACATCGGCGGGCAGATGAACTGGACGCTCGGTATCGAGAACTACCTGGGCTACCAGTTTATCGAGGCGCCGGAGCTCATCGGCAAGTTCCAGACCCAGGTAGACCAGTTTCCCATCGACCAGAAGATTGGCGACAAGGTATCCCGGGTGGAGAAGATTAACGGCGGCTACGAGGCGGTACTGGAGAACGGCGACCGCCACCAGTCAAAGGCAGCGATTCTGGCCACCGGCAAGAAACCGAGGATGCTCAATGTGCCCGGTGAGAAGGAGCTTGTCGGCAGGGGCGTGGCCTACTGTGCCGTCTGCGATGGCCCGGTGTTCGCCGGGCAGAGGGTGGCTGTCGTGGGTGGTGGCAACTCCGCCCTCGAGGCCGTACTGGACATGCTGAAGATCGGTGAGCACGTGGACATGGTCTCCCTGACTCCCCTGACAGGAGACCCCGTCCTGATTAGCCAGCTCTCCGAGGGAGAGAAGCTCGCCGTCTACACCGAGCACGAGACGGTGAGAATAGAAGGCGACCCACTGGTCGAAGGCATGGTGATTAAGGACATCAAGACCGGCGAAGAGAAGCGTCTCGATGTCACGGGCGTGTTCATCGAGATCGGACTGGTGCCCAACTCGGACCCGGTCAAGGGCCTCCTGAAACTGAACAAGACCGGGGAGGTACCGGTAAACTGTTCCTGCGAGACCGCCCTGCCCGGGCTCTTCGCCGCCGGAGACGTAACAAACGTGCCGGAAAAGCAGATAGTGATTGCCGCCGGCGAGGGCGCCAAGGCGGCGCTTGGAGCACACCGCTACCTGCAGAGGCTGGGCTGAGTCCTGCCTGACCGGCAGGTTATCCAGCCGTCTCTCAGCACCCCGGCTCACCGGGGTGGCCGCAGCACGATTGCCGTTTCCACGCCTTGATGAGGCTGTTGCGCAGCAGCAGGTACAGCTTCCGGTGCAGCGGCATCGGCGCTGACATGTTGGTGAAGAAAGCGTTCAAGCGTGACATTCCTCACTCCTCGGGGCTACTTCTCCTGGGCCGCCAGGTACTTCTCCGGGTCCTGGTCAAAGGCCTTCTTGCACCCCACCGCGCAGAAGTAGTAGGTCTCCCCATTGTACTCAGAAGTGGCTGCCGCCGACTTCTCCTCGACTTCCATGTGGCAAACCGGGTCAATAGCCATTGATGTACCTCCTCCACTCTCTTCTCCGGATACAGCCACCGGTCCCACTCCGACAGTCTTCTCGAAACGGACCGGCCGGAACCGCCTCAGTCGCAGTGAGTTGGATACCACCGTCAGGGAACTGGCCGCCATTGCGGCCGCCGCCAGGATTGGATTCAGGAATCCGAAGTCGCCTAAGAAGAACTTCGCCCCGGAGGGCACACCGCCCTGTCCGAAGACCAGGTAGAGTACCCCGGCCGCTATCGGTATCAGCACGGTGTTGTAGGCGAAGGCCCAGAACAGGTTCTGCTTGATTGTCCGCACCGTGCTCCGACTGAGCGATATCGCGGTGACAATCCCGCTCAACTCACCACGGATGAGCGTGATATCACCTGTCTCCATGGCAACGTCCGTACCGGTGCCGATGGCAATGCCCACGTCGGCCTGGGCCAGGGCGGGTGCATCGTTGATACCGTCGCCGACCATCGCCACTACCTTACCCTCGGCCTGGAGGTTCTTCACTTCCTGGGCCTTGTGCTCCGGTAGCACCTCGGCAAGTATGCGGTCAACTCCCGCCTCCCGGGCAATAGCTTCGGCAGTGCGGCGATTGTCACCGGTGAGCATCACCACCGAGATGCCCATCCGCTTCAGCCTGGCAACAGCTTCCGCGGCGTCGGGCTTGATGGTATCGGCCACAGCAATGACACCGACCACCTGGCTATCGACGCCGAGGAACATCACCGTCTTGCCCTGCTCACGAAGACGCCCGGCTTCCTCCCCCAGGCCGTTCAGAGCGAGTTTCCTGTCCTCCACCAGCCTCAGGTTACCGAGCAGGAGCCGCCTGTCATCCACCGATGCCTCGACTCCATATCCGGGGACCGCATTGAACTCTGAGACCGGGGACAGCTCCAGCGTCATTTCCGTGGCGGCACGGACAATGGCTTCACCGAGGGGATGCTCCGAGCCGCGCTCCACCGAGGCCGCCAGCCGGAGGACCTCCTCCCTGGAAGAAGATTGGGCGGCAATAACATCAGTCACCTTCGGTTCACCGGCGGTCAGCGTACCGGTCTTGTCCAGCATCACAGTGTCAATCTTGTGCGCCCTTTCCAGTGCCTCGGCGCTGCGGATGAGGACGCCGTTCTCTGCCCCCTTACCGGTACCTACCATTATCGCCGTGGGTGTGGCCAGCCCCAAGGCGCAGGGACAGGCGATAATGAGCACAGCGACAAAGTTCAGCAGGGCAAAGGTCAGCACCGGCGCCGGTCCCACGAAATACCAGACGATGAAGGTGATGATGGCAATGCTGAGCACTATCGGTACGAAGTAGCTGGCGATAACATCGGCCAGGCGCTGGATGGGCGCCTTGCTTCCCTGCGCCTCATCCACCAGCCGTATTATCTGGGCCAGGGTGGTATCCTTACCTACCTTGGTCGCTTCGAAACGGAAACTGCCCGTCTTGTTGATGGTGGCGCCGATGACCTCATCACCGACGTTCTTCTCGACGGGAATGCTCTCGCCGGTGACCATCGATTCGTCGAGACTGGAGTGTCCCTCCCGCATAATCCCGTCTACGGGAACTCGTTCGCCCGGCCGCACCAGAATAAGGTCGCCAACCTGCACTTCCTCTATCGGAATTTCCTTCTCTTCACCGTTACGGACAACCAGGGCCACCTTGGGCTGCATGCCGATCAGCTTCTTTATCGCCGCCGAGGTCTGCCCCTTGGCGCGAGCTTCCAGGAACTTGCCCAGCGTAATCAGGGTTATTATCATTGCCGAGGTATCGAAATAGACGTTACGTTCCAGTGCTTCGGCGGCAAAGAGCCCCGGTAAGAGCACGGCGACCACGCTATAGAAGTAGGCCGCTGAGGTTCCGACGGCAATCAGAGTGTTCATGTCAGCCGTCCGGTGTCGCAGCGCACCCCACATCCCGCGATAGTAACGCCAGCCCGCCCAGAACTGCACCGGCGTTGCCAGGGCCCAGAGCAGAAAGAGCTTGCCGGTGAAGTCCGGCACCCACATCAGGGCGAAAATCGGAATCGCCAGAGCGGCCGCCACGATGAGCCGGTTACGCACCGACCGTACTTCCCGCTGGGCAGCGGAGGTGACGTCTTCCAGGGTCTCCGCTTCCTGTCCGAGTTCATAGCCGGCCCTGGCCACCGCCTGCTTGAGGTCGGCATACTCTGTCCCCTCGACGTACTCTACGGTTGCTTTCTCCGAGGCCAGGTTGACACTGGCGGATACAACCCCGGTAACGCCGGACAGGGCTTCCTCTACGCGGGCAACGCAGGCCGCGCACGTCATCCCACCGACCGGAAAGATGGCCTTCGTGGTCGCCATCCCGTAGCCGAGGTCGGAGATAGTCTTGCTGAGCTTACCGAGGTCTACCTTCGCAGGGTCGTACTCCAGCGAGACCTTCTCCGAGGCGAAGTTGACGCTGGCTCTCTCCACACCGGGAACTGCGGCCAGACCTTTCTCTATCGTCGCCGCACAGTTGGTGCATGTCATACCGATGACGGGTACAACCGTCTTACGCTTCTTCCTGGTATCTATAACCATCTACCTATCCGTCCCCAGGACATTTTGAGATTGACACCCGGTGCTCCTGAGTGATACCGGAGAAATAGATAGAAAGACCTATGACAGGTCCTTCTTTATCTGCTCAAACTCTTCCCGGGATAGCTCGCCGCGTGCGTAGCGCTCCCTGGCGATGCTGACTGAATCGCCCCTTCCGCCCGTCGCGTTCCGCTTCGACAATGCGATCACTGCCCAGACAACTAGCCCTACCACAACCGCAGATAGTACGAACATCCACGGGCCTCCAGAGAACATCCACCAACCCATACCATCACCGAAATACCACATAGCCACCTCTCATCCTCAAAACACTATCACCCTTCAAAAGAAGGTTACCATACCCACCTCAAGCCGAATATGACGTAGGTCACAGACCCGCGGGAACGCTGGCTGTCCGTGCTCCAGCTCTACTGGACAACGGGGTGCCTTGCTGCCTCCCAGCCCAGAATCCCATCGGACATGTTGTATATCTCGCGGAAACCCAGTTCCGCCATCACGTCACGCGCTCCCGCGCTCCTGGCACCGCTCCGGCAGTAGATGAGATGTGTCTTATCCCGGTCCAACTCGCCCACCTTGTCTCTGAAGTCATCGTCCCGGAAGTTGACCAGCACCGCACCCTCGATGTGGCCCTCGGTAAATTCCTCCGGCGTCCGCACGTCGATGATTGCGAAGTCGGCATCCCCCCACCTCTCCTCTATCATCTCGGCAGCCTCCTGCACAGTGATGTCTTCAATCGTTTGGGACACCCCGGCAGGGACCTCCTCCGTTCCTACCGTGCAGCCGCCGGTCACCACAACCACCATCAGCAATATCGGCACGACTACCGTCGGCATGATGCCGTTCTTCCTGGTTCTGTCTGCTGTCTTCATGGTCGTCCCCTCCTGGCTTGTCTCTGTCTCCACGCTGTCGTGTAGGCTGAGTTTCCGCAGGTACCCACCATTATACACCAAGACAGCCGGCACTACCCGGTACCATTAGAGCTAACCAACCCGCTCCGACATCGTCTATAATACTGGTATGATGCTGGAAGAAATCGGTGTCCACAAGGTAGGACGGATAGCCCCGAGCAGGCTGCTCTCTACCGTGATGGTAGTGCTTGTGTCGGCACTCCTGTTGGCGTGCTCTCCGGCCGAGGATACTGCCCCTGCCCGAACCACCGCTCCCGGAGAAGCCACCATCAGTAAGATGACGAACCTGACATCGTCCGACGCCCTGACACGCGACTGCCAGCGTGGTCAGGGGTCTTCTGGCCTCGAAGTCGGGACGGTGGCGGTCGATTTCACCCTGAAAGACACTCGGGGACGTGAGTACAGCCTTTCCGCCCTGCTCACCGAGAAACCGGTGGTCATGGTCTTCGGCTCCTTTACCTGACCACCCTTCCGGCGACGGTGCGCCGCCACTGAAGACCTCTACGAAAAATACGGCGACAGGCTTCACTTCATTATTATCTACACCGTTGAAGCCCATCCCGCCGGCTCGGCGAGTCCGTATTCCGGCCAGGAGTGGACCGGCGCTTACAGCACCGATGAAGCCGGCAACCCGGTTACCCAGCCGGAGACCTACCAGGAACGACTTGCCCTTGCCGGCAAGACTGTCGCCGCGGAGGGAATAACGGTGCCGGTACTCGTGGATGAGATTGACAACCCTCTCTGGTGCACCTATGGTCCGGCACCGAACATCGCCTACCTGATAGGGACCAACGGTACCGTTGTCATCCGGCAGGACTGGTTCGATCCCGCCGGGATGGAATCCGCCATCCTCGCCTATCTCAACAACCGTTAAACGATAGCCAGCACCAAGGACTCAGTTGCAGAAATACCAGGAAGTATGTCCCGAAGGGTGAGACCCTTCGCAACATCCGGATGCCAGGACTGGTGGCAGAGTTCCTTTTCTACCTCCGGAAAGCTTGACAAACTGTGATTCATTTGATATACTCAGGTATAATTTCATGAAATACTTCATATAATGATAAGAATAACTGAGTTTGCCAGGAAAACCGGAGCTTCGGTGGACGAGCTTCACTATCTGGAGAGGAAAGGCTTCATCAGCCCCGTGATGGCAAAATTGAAGCGGCGGACGGTCAGACAGTACCCGGATACGGACATCCGAAAGCTGCAACTCACCATCAAGTACCGCCGGGATGGTTTCACCTGGGACGTGGCTTTTCAGAAGGCGCTGCAGGAACTCCAGAATCCGCGCCTGTTCGATGTCAGATAGGTACAATCGCTCCAGCAGTGTATTGGAAGGATAAGGTAACAGGAGGTGACCCATGGCCAAAGTGAAGCTTCTTACCGGTCCCGGAGTTTTCCAGGTCCTGGCCAATGTCTGTCGTAACCCCCAGGAGGCACTGAAGCAGTTCGTCGAGAACGCGGCTGACGCCATTGAGCAGGCCAGGCCGGAGGAAGGACACGTCTGGATTCGGCTGCATTACCACGCGGCAGGTAATGGCCATAACGAGGGCACGCTAAAGCGCATCAGCATCCAGGATAACGGGGGCGGGATGACGTCCGAGAAGATGAAACAGGTCCTTCACCGAATCGGGGACTCCGAGAAGATCAGCCTCGCCCTGAGAGGAGAACAGGGTATCGGCCTGCTGGCTTTTGCCCTGATTACCGAGGAACTGCACCTTGCCTCTACCGCCGAGGAAGGCAAGCCATCAAGCTGCCTGGTACTGAAGCGTCCCTGGCTGAAGACCGGACGCGCCGAGGTAATTGAGCATTGCCCGGACCACGAGCACACTCACCACGGAACCGTTGCTTACCTCGAAGGTATCATACCAGATATCGCTGCCCAGCTATCCAAGGAACGGATTAAGGACTCACTGGGGCAGCAGTTTGCCAGCGACCTTAGGGCAAACCTGTACGCCATGTCCATCTCGGACGGCGCTGATTTCGAGCAAATCCACTCCCAGCGTTTTCGGGGCGTGAAAGTCCTTTCTACCAGCCTGCCGATAAATGGGGCGAGTTCCGCCTTCGCCGAGCTTTACGTTCTACCCTGGGAGATACCGGATGCCCACATCAGCCTCTACGGACGGGGCGGTACCCTGGTCTGTCCACTTACCGACCTTGCCGACTTCAAGGCCCTCCCCTGGCTGGACCAGCGCCTCGAGGGATATATCCGCTGTGACCGACTCAAGCGTACCGCCGATAAGACCGCCGTGATACAGGACGAGGTCTTCCGCTCCTTCGTCACCGAGTTGCGTAAGCTCGAACCTCAAATCCAGAGGCTTATCCAGGAGGTTAGTACCGACTCTCAGGAGCGGCGTTTCACCATCATCCTGAACAAGGCAGGAAGGTTGATAGATAAATTCCTGCGCTACCGCGACCGGGGATTACTGGCTGACCTTACCGTGATAACGGCTGCCGGCGTCGAAAGGGGACGCGCTCCTTCAAGGGACATGACGAAACATCTGCCAGCCCTCTCCGGTAACGGCGACGGCGACGGAGCCACCAGGACCGCGGTACGTGCTCCCAGTCGCGCCCCGGCCATTGCCCTGCGGTCACTGCCGGACGACAGGGCGTACTATCGGAGCCTGTATGACCCGGGCGATGGCTCCATCTGGATAAACCGCGAGCACTCCGAATTCCTGCTGGCACAGAGAGAGGACCGGCGCTGCCTGCGCTACCTCTTCTCGATATGGGTCAAGGAAAGCCTGCTGCAGGAATACGGCGCTGATGCCGAGAGAGTTGCCGACGAGATGGTGGGTGTCCTTGCCGAAGCGGAACCACTACTGTGGTGACCCTTCCGCACAATGGTACCTGAACCTGGCCTGGCTCTGATAAGTAGCCCGGAGGGGGCTAACTGGTACGGACCTGTTTCTCCGCCGGTTGGCCCCTGGGTTTGTTGTTGCAGAACAAGCATGGGCTTTCATGAAGCGGCCAAACCCCCTTCACGACTGCCTCTCACTCTGAAACCACCCACGAAGCTCCCCCACTTTGACGCCTGCTCTAACACTTGCTAGAATCAAGCAACACACGGACATAAGGAGATAATGAAATGGGTAAGCTTGATGGCAAGGTAGCGGTGATAACCGGCGGGGCCAGCGGAATCGGCCGGGCAACGGTACGGCTCTTCGTACAGGAGGGGGCACGAGTGGTCTTCGGGGACATCGAAGACACTATGGCACAGCGGGTTGCCGAGGAGGTGGGACCGAACGCTACCTTCCTCCACGCTGACGTTACCCGGGAAGAAGACATCAAGATGCTTGTGGACCACGCCGAGCAGAAATTGGGACGCCTGGACTGCATATTTAATAACGCCGGTTCCGGTGGTGCCTCGGGCCTTATCGAGGAGATTCCGGTAGAGGACTGGGACACGACAATCAACCTGCTCCTGCGCAGTGTTTTCCTTGGAATCAAGTATGCCGCCCCGGTCATGAAACGCCAGGGCTCGGGAAGCATCATCAGCACTGCCAGCGTTGCCGGCCTGCAGACGGGTTTCGGCGCCCATCCTTACAGCACCTGCAAGGCAGCCATAGTCCACCTCACGCGTACGGTTGCCATGGAGCTGGGCATCAGCGGTGTGCGGGTGAACTGCATCTGCCCCGGAGGCATTGCTACCTCCATTTTCGGTAGGGGCATCGGCCTTTCCGCCGAGGATGCTGACAGGATGGCGGAGTCCTTGAAGCCCGTCTTCGCCGACCTGCAGCCAATAAAACGCTCCGGTCTCCCCGAGGACATCGCTCAGGCAGCCCTGTGGCTGGCCAGTGACGACTCCAGCTTCGTTAATGGCCATGCCCTGGTTGTTGACGGTGGCCTCACCGGGGGACGACAGTGGGCCGGGGATGACCCGGAGGCTTCACCATTATTGGCTGCCATCATGCAGGCCTTTGAGCAGCAGGTCCAGCAAGACTCACCATGAATCTGACCACAGCTGAGGAGATGGGAGGATGAGAACAACATCCTGAAGTGTGTTTCGCTGCCAGCCGGTCCTGGCATCGGGGAATTCACAGAAAGAAAAAGGCCTGCCGGGTGTCCGGCAGGCCTTTTGTTATCGGGTTTCAGGATTTACCGGTAGGTACCGAGGTATGGGTTCTGCTTGAGTGCCCTATCGGTCGGGGAGGTAACACCATCTCCAATGACTGTGCTCAGTATCCGTGTAACCGCTCGGGCTGACTTTACCAGATAGTTCATTTGATTTCCTCCTCCCTTATCCTTTTGTTAGTCACAGTATACAGCCCCGATGTTAAGCCTCGGTTAACAGTTCTCTTCAAGGGTTGCAGAGAAGTTACGACGTGGTGCCATCAACGTTCCAGTCCGTGTCGGAGCGGCAGGTCCGTGCATACGCTCAGAACGTATGATGAGGTCTAAGAAAGCGCCTTCCCGGGAATCCCGAATGTACGACCGGACGATACAAACATTGACAAAAGCCGTCCATTGTGGTAGAGTATAGAAGGTTGGACTGGCCGGTCCTGAGTAATACTGTGGAGGTGCATTATGAGACTTCATGCAGTATTGGGAGTTTGGCAGGTTGATTCTTAAGGCCCTGCGAGAGCAGGGCGGGCTGAAAACGAACCCGGCTCGGTGAAATAAATTGGAAGCCGTTCTCGTAAAAGAGAGGCTTGGTGCGGCCGAGAGCCGCGAGTGAGTCCGGTTCGACTTGGAGTGACATGTGGTGGAGGGTGCTTCGGTAGCGCCCTCCACTTTTTATTCTGTAGCTATTGGTGCTGTACCACACCATATGTCATAATAAACTAAAGGAACTTGAGGTTAGTCGAGCTTGAGGTTAGTCGAGAGTGAGAGTTAGATACAGCGGTTTCCGTGGACCAGGCATAAATATGACCCCGATATGGATCATTATGGGAGTAAATCTGCTGTTCTATATCGCCACTATGATACAACGCAGCCTCATAATATCCACTTTCGGTCTTACGCCAATGGAGCTTGGCAACGAGCCATGGACAATTGTGACCAATATGTTTGTCCACGCCGGCCTGTGGCACTTCCTGGGAAACATGCTCATGTTGTATTTCTTCGGTTCCTATCTTCTTGGACTGGTCGGAGAGGCCAGGTTCCTCCTGGTATATTTCGCAGGAGGATTACTGGCCAATGTCGCCTTTCTGGTTTTGGGGTCCGATTTCGCAACAGTGGTCGGTGCCTCCGGTGCACTGTATGCCGTCATGGGCGTGATGGCAGTGATGAGACCCCGACTGAAAGTGTACCTGTGGTTCATGATTCCTATAGACCTCTGGATTGTCGTGGTGGTCGGGATGCTGATAATCTTTCCCGGGGTTGCCTGGCAGGCCCATCTTGGTGGTCTTGTCCTCGGACTCGCTGCCGGGTACTTCTTCCGGAAAAGGGAACGCGGCGCTTTCCGGCGCTAGGACCACCATCGATACCACGTCCCGCGCCTGCCGGTGACGGGCAGGGTGATGAAAAAGGGGAGTCCAGAGTGAGCCCCCTCAGAAGGGGGGTGCCCCATCCGGGCTGCACGGGGATTGGTCGAAATGGTTTTACAGCCCCCTGCTAGGGTATCTCGGAGAGCACCAGCTTCTGCCAGACCTCTTCGCCGCCCTTGAAGCTTGCCGTAAATACCAGATTGGGGTCGTTAGTCTCCTCAACATTAGGGATAGGCCCGTTCTCGATACTCCCCAACCCGGGCGGTACGTAGAGAACAAAGGGCAGCGGGTTCCCTCCCCGGGCCACGTCCGCATGGTACTTCCCGATGATATCGTCTCCCAGGGCGGCAGCACCAAACCCAAAGGCCGGCATTATATTGCCGGTATATTTGTTGCCATTCCACTGCAGGTCGGCATACCGGAAAGCGTGTCCGTATGGCGACATCATCGTGTCAAACCGGTCAGGGAACATGGGGCCGTATATCCGGGTGCACAGTTGCCTGTGTATTGCGTACTGCAGGCTGGGCCATTTACCGTTGCCCCAGGTCATCTTCGGGAAGAACGGGTCCGGTTTCTCCCCCGGTATCTGCGACATCCGCCATGCCAGAAGCAGTGCGCCAACGGCCTGAAAACGCTGGCCGAAGTCATGCCCGTCGGTGTTCCACTCTTTGCTCAGGAACCGGATTGGTACTGCGCCAAGGAGGAACCTTATCCGCAGCATATCCTGGGGGCTCAAGTCCGTTACCATCAGGCGCGCACCATAGGTCATGAATCCAATGCCAACCCCCCGGCCTTTCTCACTGTAATCGATTACGCCATCACCATTTTCATCGAGGTCTTCGAGTATCGTCTGCCTGTAGTTGGAGCCGGTCAGGCTGTCATTCGCCTCCAGATAGGAAAAGCACATCGCCTGGAGGTCCCAGAGCGGTTTGAATATATCCCAGTACATCGTGCCGGTGACCAGTTCGGAAAACACACCGGCATCAACTCGCCCGATGCGACCCTGGAGTGAGGCCAGTTCGCCTCCATGCCACTCATCACGCCCGACTACATGATACTGCTGTTGCCCCAGTCCCCTTTCTTCACAGTGCTGGAATGCCAGGTAGCGGGAAATCGGGGAGTCATACCCCTCACCGGTAAGGATATTCTGCCCGTCCGAATACGGGAGGGGCACCCTCTGGATGAATTCGGAAGGCAGGTGGTGCTCCTTCTGGACCTTCCTCGCCTCGTTAACGGGGAGCATCGAGTGGAGGTAGCGGGCAGACAGGACATCCACCGCGACCGGGTCATTGCTGGCGAAAATAAAGCCCTCCGGCACCGGCGTGAAACCCATCTGGGCATGTGAGACATTGGTCGTCTCAATGGCATCAACGACGTGGAGCATCATGATATCCTGCTCCTTGACCGCCTCAATGATATCTGCCATGGACGCTTCCATACCACCGGTCCTTTTAATAATATAGTTGCCGTCCTTGTCCCGGAGGGGCATCCCGGTCTTTTCATCACTCTCACCCACCCACCTGTTGTGGGGAACCCGGGTCTTGAGTGGCGGCATCGGGCGGTCCGGAGAAGCATACAACCACCGGATTTTCCCCGGCTCGGTGCTCCCGTTGGCCTCCATGGGGTAGAGACCGACACCCAGGTTCTTAATCACGTTGGTAATCAGTTCTACCTGGTGTATCTTGAGCTTGGACACGTTCACCAGCACACACCCCGGCCAGTCCTTGCGGTCCTGCTCGTTATTCGGATTACCGCCCACGAGAACCTTGTGCAGCGTGATTGCCTGGAAGTTAATGCCTTTGGCCACAGGGACCTCACGACCGTTTGAGCGGTCATCATCGATCTTGTTGATATCGTAGACCAGCAACTTGTCCTTAACCTGCCCCGACGGCAGGCAGACACCGGACAGGCTTTCTTCATAGCCACTCATCGGGTCATCGGTATGGTTCGGGTCATGGCTATCCGCAAGGTATTTCCGGGTAAAGTAGAAGCCCCACCCGCCGTAGACATCACCGTGCTTACCCTCCATTACGGCCTGAGTCGTCACGACACCGTCGCCGCCCAGGAGACGTGTCTCCACACCGGCCGTGACCGATACCACAGACCCACCTTCACCAATCGACATCTGGTGGTAGGATATCCCCAGCCTGTCATGGAACCAGCGCATCAGCGCAGCGACAAACTCCCACGGCGTGCAAACGCCGATATTACCCGGACCGTGTGTCATACGGTCAATCGTTCCGGGCGTCACAATATTCGGCTTGAAAAACAGTTTCTGGCCTCGTTCTACCCTCGCTTTCACCTCGGCGGAGAAGCCGGTATCATTGTCCAGGGTTTCCATGGCGTGACCCAGACCGGAGTAGATATAGTCGATTCTAGATACTATCTCTGCCCAGGCCTTCTCGCTCCCTTCATCGATGACCTCCTTGAGCAATACCGGAATCGCATGGTAGGCCAGCTCCGGATTGAGTCTGACAGCACCAATTGCCGAACCGCCGATATCAACCCCGGTCTCTCCGAGCGGAGAATTAACAATCTTACCTGATTCCACCATGTCTGCTGGCCCTCCTTCGAACTCATGTGTAATGCGTATTCTAACACACCACCGAGCCTATCCGCCAAAGGATGCTCCCGGCCACACAGCCATTGCGGAAAACATGGCGGCTCAACCGTACCTCCCTTCTAAGATTCTTCGCGGCTCCGCCGCTCAGAATCTCGGCGGCGAGACAGTCTCGGAGAGGGGGTGGGATTATACTCTTACTGTGTCCCCCGCATCTGCGGCTGAGGTGTTGCCCGCATGTCTCCAATAATGTAAAGTATAAACTGGCTGTCAGCCGACCGTCGCAGAGGTGGCAGGCTACTATACACTGTATCGCGAGTGGTCGGTGGGGAGCGGCGGCACGATAGCACGCAACGGCAACCAAAGGAAAAAGGAGGAATGACCATTGTCTGAGGAAAGACCAAGGGTTGACACCGGAAAACTGACCAGATTTTCAACAGAAGCGCTTGAAAAACTGGGTGTACCGAAAGAAGATGCCGAGATAACTGCCAGGATACTGGTCGCCTGCGACCTGCGGGGTGTGGAATCCCACGGTGTTGCCCACCTGCGGATGTTCTATGGTAACCGGATACGGCGGGGACTGATAAACGTCACCCCGAAGCCTCAGGTCTTCAGCCGTGCACCCTCAACTGCGGTCATGGATGGCGACAACGGGCTTGGCTTCGTGGTCGGCTATCACGCAATGAATGAGGCAATCAGCCGGGCGAAAGAGACCGGAGCCGGGTTCGTTGCGGCACGGAATAGCACCCACTATGGTGCTTC
>DATKWT010000167.1 GCA_035529395.1 Dehalococcoidales bacterium
GACCTCGGTACCGGTGTTCCACCCAGCATCTTACTCAGGCCGGAGGCAATCCAGCTTAACACTACCACGAATGGAAGCAGTACCCAGAGGAGCCATTCTATCGGCCGGGCGAAGAGTATGGCCAGCCGCTCGGTATAACGGATGGCTATCGTCTTGGGTATGGTCTCGCCGAATATCAGCAGAATGATGGTGACAGCAATGGCGGCAACAAGAATTCCTCCCTCCTCCTGCCAGCCGTGACTCCGCCAAATAGAGACGGCAAGGACAGTTGCCAGTGCCGCCGCAGCGGTGTTTACCAGGTTATTTCCCAGCAGGATGATGGACAATAACCGGTCCGGGCGGTCGAGCATCCGCGACACCCTCTCCGCCCCTCTGACTCCAGTACTGACCAGGTGCTCAACCTTCACCCGCTGAAGGAAGAATAAGGCTATCTCCGAACTGGCAAAGAAGGCAGACAGCACGAAGCAGACCACCAGGAGCACCACGTACAGTGTTTCAATACCGGACATGCTACTTCGCCCTGTTCCTGACTGTTACAGACTCGCAACGGCCCCGCGGGCAAAACCTATCCCGAAGACTTGGCATGGTTCTCCCTGGTCAGCAGGACCTTCTCAATCTTCATACCGCGCATCTCGGTTATCACCATTTTCAGGTCTTTATACCGCAGTTGCTCGTTCGGTCTGGGTATCCGCCCGAGCAGGTACAGGATGAAGCCGGCCACAGTCTCATAGTCGCCTTCGGGAAGCTCCAGCTCCAGCTCCTCATTGGCCTCCTCAATCCGCAGACTACCATCGACCTGGAAGGTGTAGGCGTTAATTACCTCATAGTCTTTCTCCACCGAGGCAAGCTCATCCCCCACCGGCCCAACAATCTCTTCCACCAGCCGGGTCAGACTGACGATGCCGGCGGTACCGCCATACTCATCCACCACTACCGCCATCCGGTTGTTCTGGTCACGCATCTCGGTGAAAAGCTCACTGATCCGGTTGGTCTCCGGAGTAAAGTGTGCCGGACGGATAAGGTCATTAACTATACTCTGCCGGTTGATGCTGCCCTTCGCCTGGGCCATGAGAACATCCTTTATCGCCAGAATGCCGATAACATTGTCCATATTCTCATCGAATACCGGGAAACGTGACAGCGGGTGCTCCGCATAGAGGGCAAGAAAGTCGGCAATCCCGGAGCCCTGTTCTATGGCCACCACCTCCGGACGCGGTACCATGACCTCGCGGACAGGCCGGTCACCAAACTCAAAGACCCTGTCCAGCAGCTCAGCCTCGGCATGTTCCATCTCCCCTTGCTTCTGCCCCAGGGATATCATGGTGCGTATCTCCTCATCGCTCACCAGGGAACCCGGAGCCGGCTTCACCCCGACCAGCTTGCTGAACCGTGATGCTATCCAGCTCAACACCATCACAAAGGGCGTGAACAACCACGAGACTATCGCAAGGGGACGGCCAGAGGCCAGCGCCAGTCGCTCAGTATGCAGGGTAGCAAATGTCTTCGGGGTAGTCTCACAGAAGACCAGCAGGAGAACGGTCAGTCCCACGGTGGCAATCAGGACCCCCTGGTCCGGCCATACGCCGATGGCCAGGGCTGTAGCCAGAGCTGCGGCAGCCGTGTTGACGAAGGTATTGCCCAGCAGGACGGTTGAGAGCAGCTTCTCTGGCCGCCGGAGCAGTCTGGCCACCCGGTCGGCACCCCGCACCTTCGCTTCGACCAGATACTCCAACCTCAGCTTCTGAAGGGAAATGAAGGCAGTTTCCGAACTTGAGAAAAATGCGGAGAAGAGCAGACAGAGGATAATAAGCGCTAGGTATAAAGGAACAGTGCTATCCAGATACCATCACCTCTCCGTTGCCAGAATTCAGTGGTACCGACAGCCCAATCATATCATCGCCAAACAGGAGTGTCAAAATACTGTTGTACGGCATCCGGTACATTAGCAAGCTGCTAATAAAGGGGGGTAGCCCCTTTGACTCTCCGCTTGTAGTCGCCTTCCCGGACTCTGACCAGAATAGTGCCACACACCCTTAGGTGCAAACGACCCCTGCCTGAAATTGTCCTTCACACCGTTTTGGGGTGTCAAAGAGGAGTGTAACCCCTCTTGAGGGGGATTTCAAGGGGGTGTCCCCCTTGATTCGTCTTTCACCCAACAGGACCTTCGCACTGGTGTACGCCCTATCCCGTATGGCCCAGACGGCCCATCTGGGCCGCACGGGGGGGTTGGTCGAAAGGGTTTTTCATAGGCTTGCTAGAATGACAGGGACTG
>DATKWT010000168.1 GCA_035529395.1 Dehalococcoidales bacterium
CGCAATGAATGAGGCAATCAGCCGGGCGAAAGAGACCGGAGCCGGGTTCGTTGCGGCACGGAATAGCACCCACTATGGTGCTTCGGCCTATTATGCGATGATGGCCCTGGAACATGACATGATTGGTTTCACCGGAACAAACAACGTGCCAGTCGTGGTTGCGCCGGGAAGCAGCGTCCCGGCGCTCAGCAGTAATCCGTTAGCGGTAGCGATACCTTCGGGAGAAAGACCCCCATTTGTAATCGACATGGCGACTTCGGCGTGCGCCGGAGGCAAGATTGAGATTGCTCTGCGTACCGGAAATGGTATCCCCGAAGGTTGGGTTATAGACAGAGAAGGCAATCCGATAACCGACCCCACCAAACGCTCCGGAGCCGGTGGTGGACTGTTACCACTTGGTAGTACGCCGGCGCTGGGTGTCTATAAAGGGTTTGGACTTTCCATGATAATTGATATCCTCAGTGGCCTGCTTTCAGGGTCAGTTACCAGCCTTCTTAAGGAGACACCACCGGAGGCGAGAGGTAACTATTCCGACCACTTCTTTGGGGCGCTACGTATTGACAGCTTTGTACCTGTTGCGGATTTCAAGAAAACTATGGATACCTACATAAACGCACTGGAAGCACTCCCCACGGTACCGGGAGTAGAAAGAGTGACAGTTCCCGGTCCCTTCGAGGCGGGGATTGTCAAGGAGCGGCAGGCCAATGGGATACCACTCGATCCGAAGGTCATTGACGACCTGAAGCTGCTGGCTGAGGAACTGGGCATGGAGTATAACCTCTAGAACAGGGTTGTGTGAAAATCTCATGTCCGCCGGGAGTGGATAAGATATACTTTTTTAGGAGGCTGAACAATGCATAATCCGGTCAAGGAGAAGCTGCAAAAGGGGGAGGCGGCGATAGGGACATTCGTCGGCATCGGGCACCCGGATGTCACCGAGCGACTTTCACTGGTCGGCTTCGATTGGCTTTTACTGGATGGTGAACATGGACCGCTTGGCTTTGAGACCATGCAGGCAATGATGCAATCGATGAGGGGTGACAGCTGCTCCCCAATAGTACGAGTGCAATGGAATGACCCGGTGGTCATCAAGCGCTCCCTGGACATCGGTGCTCACGGCGTCCTGATACCCTGGGTGAACAATAAAGAGGAAGCCGAAGCAGCCGTGGCTGCCTGCAAATACCCGCCGCAAGGAATCAGGGGTTGCGGGCCGAGACGGGCAGCCTTGATTGGCGGACGTGATTATATAGCCACTGCAAATGAGAGCCTTCTCGTTGCGGTCCAGATAGAGACCGCGACTGCTGTTGATAATATCGCAGACATTCTTGCCGTGGACGGTGTGGATGTTGCTTATATTGGACCTGTAGACCTGTGCATGAGCATGTTCGGTGTTCCGGGTAAATGGGATGACCCTGCCTATCTGCAGGCCTTTGATACCGTACTGGAAGCCGCTGCAAAAGCAGGCAAACCGGCAGGAATGTACTGTAGCTCGGGCAATATCGCGTGGGCTATCGAGAAGGGATTCAAATTCAATTCGGTGGACAGCGACGACGCATTCCTGTTGACGGCAGCCCGTGCGGCTTTAGCAAAAGCCAGAGACACTGCAAACAAGTAAGCTGGTACCTGTATCTGTCATCTTGACTTCGGGTGAGAGGGTGGAGAAATGGTCAGACACCAGCAACCGGAGGACAGTCATCGCCGGAGAAGATTGGACCGGCGCGAGTTCATCAAAGGTGTCACCGCCTTCGGAGGGCTGGCGCTGCTTTCCTCATTCCTGCCCGGTTGTGCGCCCGGTAGCGACATAGTTCCCGGGGAAACTCCCCAGACGACCACTCCTCCACCAAACACCCCCTACCTGGCGGTAGCCCGCGGAGAAAGCCCGAAGCTCATAGTGCAGACGGCCCTCAAAGCACTGGGCGGAATAGAACGCTTCGTCAAGCCGGGCAATGATGTCATCATCAAGCCCAACATCTGTACGGCCTATCACTCCTATGAATACGCCACTACCACTAATCCCGAGGTAGTGGCGGCTCTTATCGAGCTCTGTCTCGGTGCTGGTGCTCGGCGGGTGCGGGTGATGGACCGGCCCTTCGGTGGCATCGCAAGGGTCGCCTATACCCGCAGTGGCATCGGTCCCGCGGTAAGTGCCGCCGGCGGCGAAACTGAGATAATGACCGAGATGAAGTACCGTGAGGTGGAGATACCCCAGGGGCGTGACATCGGGAAATGGACAGTATACGGCGACGTGCTGGATGCGGATGTGCTCATCAACGTGCCGATTGCCAAAGACCACTCCCAAGCCCGGCTCACCCTGGGGATGAAGAACCTTATGGGCGTTATTCACAACCGTAACCTGTTCCACATCAACCTGGCCCAGCGGATTGCCGACCTTTCCACAGTGGTGCGGCCATCACTAACCGTGGTCGATGCCGTACGAATCCTCGTTGACCACGGCCCCTCCAGCGGTAGCCTGGATGATGTCAGACTGACCAATACCGTAATCGCCAGCCATGATATAGTCGCCGCCGATGCCTATGCGGCCACCCTCTTCGGGCTTACCGGTGCGGATATTCCCGCCACCCGTATCGGGGCGGAAATGGGCCTGGGGACACTGGACCTTAGCAGCGTGAAAGTGGAAGAAATTAATGTCTGAACGGTATGGTCGCGGTGGCTGACAACGGCCCTGATAAAAAGAGAGTTTCGACCGGTTCGCGGAGATGGCGGCGGGCACGCCAGGTTGTCCAGGTTCTGGCACTGCTTCTCTTCTTCTACCTGCTTCTCGGTACACGGCAGGCAGGCACAACTGCCCTGCCCCACGACATATTCTTCCGACTCGACCCACTGGTAGGTATTTCAACCATGCTTGCCAGTCGCCAGTGGGTACCTGCGCTGGCAGTCGGTGGTGTCACCCTGCTACTGACCCTGGTGCTGGGCCGCTTCTGGTGTGGCTGGCTGTGTCCTCTGGGTACCATCCTGGACTGGACACCGGCGAGACGCCCTCGCCGGGGACGAAGCGATACTGCCGGCCACTGGAAATATGTCAAGTACCTGGTTCTCTCCATTACCCTGTTGTCTGCGGCACTGGGGAGCCTGACGATACTTGTTCTTGACCCGATAACGCTTCTGTTTCGCACCGTGAGCAATGCACTCCTGCCTGCCTTCAGCACTGTGGTTACTACCGTAGAAGGTTGGCTTTACAGGATGGAACCGCTGCAACCGGCGGTAGAATGGCTGGACGGCCTTGTCCGGGGCTGGCTGCTCACTGAGCAAGCATTTTTCATACCGGGCCTTCTGCTCATTGCTGTCTTCACCGGTGTTCTGGCGCTGAATGCCATCCGGCGCCGGTTCTGGTGTCGCTACCTCTGTCCGCTGGGGGCTTTACTCGGGCTGTTCTCAAGATTTGCCTGGCTACGGCACTTCGTCGATGAAGGGAAGTGCACCTCCTGCCGGCGCTGTGCTCTCTCGTGCCCGATGGGCGCTATCGACCCGGAGCGCGGGTTTGCCGCCAGTGCCGCCGAGTGTACCGTGTGCCTCGATTGCGCAGAAGCCTGTCCGGCAGGCGTAATCGCTTTTCGCGGGCAGAAGGTCCATCATGCGATACCACACTTCCAGCCATCACGACGGCAACTCTTCGCCTCCCTGGGTGTGGTTGCCATCGGGACGGCCCTGCTCAAGACAACGACGTTCTTCCGTAGTAAGAACCCTATGTTAGTCCGGCCGCCCGGTGTTCAGGAAGAGGAGTTACTGAGCAAGTGTGTGCGCTGTGGCGAATGTACCCGCGTCTGTCCCACCGGCGGGCTGCAGCCGAGTCTCACCACAGCCGGATGGGAGGGGCTCTGGACCCCGGTCCTGGTCTCTCGATTCGGCTACTGCGATTATTCGTGCAACTCCTGCGGGCAGGTCTGCCCCACCGGGGCTATTCCCAGGTTACCACTGGACGTCAAACGGCTGGCGGTCATCGGTCTGGCTGTCATCGACGAGGAGCGTTGCCTACCCTATGCCGAGGGCAAACCATGTATTGTCTGTGAGGAGATGTGTCCCGTCCCGGAGAAGGCAATACAGCTTGACGAGGAATCAGTGGTTAACGAGCATGGCGAGACGGTAATCCTGCAATATCCCCGGGTGATACGGCACCTGTGCATCGGCTGCGGTATCTGTGAGTACCAGTGCCCGCTCGAAGGCGAGGCCGCCATCCGGGTCTACGCACCCGGTGAAGCGCCACCACATGAGCAACCTCAACAACGCCGACGGGGCCAGCAGTAAATACCCCAATCCCGGACGGGTTCATTCATTATCATTCCCCACTATCCACCGGGCCGCTTCAAGAAGGCTGCCGGCGGTATAGTCTGCGGGGGCAGTGACCTCACTGCCCTGTCGGGGGCCGGTAGTTACCAGAACAGTCCGGCAACCCATTGCCCGGCCGGCATCGATATCCATCTGTGTATCACCGACCATGAATGACATGTCGAAATCGATATAATGCTCTTCCGCAGCCTGCCGGAAAAGGAGCGTCCCCGGTTTGCGGCACTGACAGCCGTCGTCGGGGTGGTGCGGGCAGTAGTAGATGGCGTCTATCCTGGCACCTTGCTTGCTTAACTCCTCCACCATCTTCTCATGTATCCGGGCCAGGGCGTCCTCTGTAAAGTAGCCGCGAGCGATGCCGGACTGGTTGGTGATGACGATTGTTCTGAATCCCGCGCGGTTGAGAAGCTTCACCGCCTCCGCAG
>DATKWT010000169.1 GCA_035529395.1 Dehalococcoidales bacterium
TCATTCCAGGCCGAAGCTCTGAGAGAAGGGGAAGCAAAGAGGCAGCGAAGAATCTCTGCCTTTTGCTGGAAGGATGCTGCCACGAGATTGCTTCGTCGCTGTGCTCCTCGCAATGACAACGTAGCTGAATCATGCCTGCACCTGTCATTCCAGGCCGAAGCTCTGAGCGGAGGGGAAGCGAAGAGGCAGCGAAGAATCCCTGCCTTTTGCTGGAAGGATGCTGCCACGAGATTGCTTCGTCGCTGTGCTCCTCGCAATGACAACGTAGCTTAAGAGAGTGGGGTCGAGCTATAAAACCCGACCCCACTCTGCTCCGGGGGCACTGCCACCCCGCACCGGGAGATGTGAACCCCCCGGCAGCTTTGGAGAACTAGTTTCCGGTAACGATGACATCCTCGCCCAGCGTCTCGCCACGGATTTCCGGTTTGTAGTAGGAATACACCTCGGAGCTAACACCCCTGGCTTTTACGGGGTACATTGCCTGCACCTGGAAGGTGAAGGATATCCGGTCGCCGGTAAACATATCCTCAATGTAGAATATCACCTTGCGCCCGGCAACATCGTAGCGCTTGAGCCTGGCCTCCCCTTCAACAGCAGCCGCGATGGTCTCCGCCACCGGGGTAAAGCCAGTCGGTACAGAGATATCGGCAACTATCATCCCTGCCTTCATGGGCACCGGTGGGTTGAAGGCCAGTTCCACCGATACTGTCACCAGGTCGTTCACCTCGACATCAGTGACATCGTAGTCAACGTCTATACTCAGGATTTCCTCGCCCCTCTCCGCCTCGGGCAGGTTGAATCTGCGCACCACCTGTGCGACGGCCTCACCCTTACCGGTGACACCTATCTCGACCTCACGGTCTACCGGTATCGCCACCACCTGGAGGACATCGAAATTGTCCTGGGTCAGCCTGAGTTGCTTGCTGATTCCTTCGGTATCGATGGTTATCGTCAGGTCGACATCGGCCCTGGAGCCGGTGGAGTATTCGGTGAGCGCCTGAAGGGTGACCACCGTGTCCTGAGTGGAGCCGAAGCCGCCGTAGGCGTTTCTGCGCGATACCAGCCATTTTGAGGAGCGTGACGCATTGAAGACATCGCCACGTTTGATGAGAGCCAGGGTGGCATAGGCAGTGGTCTCAATCTCGGTGCTTCGATTCTGGTCCGGCGGCATGCGGCGGGTGATGCCCTTGCCTTCCACAGGCACCGGCCCTTCTCCGGCACCCCAGTGCAGACCGTCCTCGTCTTCCTGGGCCATGTCCATCAGCTTCTGGTAAACTTCATTGCTTTTGTCGCTACCGGCAAACTCCAGGGCGTAGGCGGTGAGCGCCACAGTGTAGGCGTCATCCATTCCGCTGAGCCTGCCTTCCAGGTAATCGACCGCCCTGGCAGCGCCGGTGGTGTCCCCTGCTTCCATCAGTGCTATGGCCACATAGGCAGTCAGGGCATCCTTACCGGACATCCCGCCCAACATCTCCTGGTGGTGTACAAACCCGACGACGTCAAAGGAGCCGTCCTGGTTCTGGTGACCCTTTATCCACGTCCTGGCCTCATTGAGCACACTATCGTCGATATACATCAGGTCCCTGGCCTGGGCGAACGACTTCAGGACAAAGGCGGTCAGCCACAGGCTACCCTCATCATCGCTCTGACCGAAGGCGGAGAAGCTGCCGTCATTACGGCGGTAGGTCAACTGCCTCTGGTAACCGGTTATCATCAGTTTTTCGGCCCTGGCCATTATCTCCGGCTTGACCTGCCCGCTCTCCTGGAGATACCTGGTGATGAAGATATCGGGCGCCAGTGTTATCATGTTCTGCTCGCCACAGCCGAATGGCATCTGGATAAGCCCCTCCAGTCCCTCAATTGTCTGGGTGAGGTAGCTGGAGGTCACCGTCAGGTATGCCCGGCCGGAACCGGTAACAGCCGCGAAAGGTATCGCCGTCGAGATTACCCTTGAGTCTCCCTCCGACAGGTTGAGGTTGTCCACCACTTCTCGGGAAACGCCCTCCGGTTCGATGATGATGGTCTTTATCATGGCATCGGCAGCCTGCTTGCTGCGCGCCGTAACCTTGACTTCGTTGATGCCCAGTCCTGTCGGTCGAATCATGAATGAGGCTCCGCCAATCTCGTTAGCAGCAATCTCAACCGTTCGGACAGTTTCGTCCAGCAAGTCGAACCAGTCGGCTTCTTCAATCTCCACCTGCACGCTCTGCGGTTCGTCCAGGTAGTTGTAGATGGCTACCTGCACCGGGAACTCCTCACTCCTTATCGCCGAGTACGGCAGGTCTATCTTGAGGAAGAACGGCTGAAACGCCCGCAGTTGGTCTTCTCCTATGCCCAGTCCTTTCTCCCTGGATATGGCGATGGCACGCATCATCCAGGTGGTAATCGTGTCCGGTACGGTCACCGTGACCGACTTACGGCCGTCAGTTCCCGTGGTCAGTTCGGCCCACAGCCAGGTCTCGGGGAAGAACTGCCTCACCCGCTGCACCTCAGCCAGTGTACCATTACCGGCATCATCAACCACCGGAGCCGCAGCCGGTGCTACTTCGGCCTCCTCAACCTCTGCCATTCCTTTTTCCATGAGACCATCTCGCGCCAGGAAAATGCCCTTGCCTCCCTGGGACTCGTACTCCTTGCCTTCGGGTATGTTATTGTTACTCAGCACCACCACACCGGCATCTTCAAAGACATCCTTCGCCCCCCTGGTGGTGATTGTCGGGTATATCGAGACCTCGTGCAGTTCTACCTGGGGTTTCATGTGGAGCCTCTCCAGCTCGTCGAAGACCTGCTGGAGATTGAGCCGGTTCTCGGCCAGTATAAAGACCGACCTGTCCACAACGGCAATGCCCACCCTGGCTTCGCCCTCAGTGGTGAGGTTGATATCCACTTCGGTGCCGGGTGCGGCTTCCTCTTTGCTGAACTCCGCGGTCACCTCGTGGGGGTACTCCGGTATGACCTGGAACGGTATGTAGTCCGCGGCGACCTCGCTGTT
>DATKWT010000170.1 GCA_035529395.1 Dehalococcoidales bacterium
GAGACCCTTCAGGTTGAGGTTCATTATCGAGTCCCAGGCCCTTTCCTCCAGCTCAAGCGCCGGCATCCAGACGACACTGGTACCGGCGTTGTTTACCAGGACGTCAATCCTGCCGAATTCGGCGACGACTGTATCGACCAGATTCTGTATCTGGTCCATGCGGCCTACATGCGTTGCCACGGCTATCGACTTCCTGCACAGACCCCGTATCTCTTCGGCCACCAGTTCCAGGTCAGGCAGTTTCCGGCTGGTCACCGCTACATCGGCACCGGCTTCGGCGAATGCCAGCGCGGTGGCCTGACCGATACCACGACTGCCGCCGGTTACCAGTGCGACTTTACCTTCGAGAGAGAATCGGGTAGAAACCATTCGTATGCCCTCCATATTATTCAATGGGAAATACCGTGTCCGGTGGGAGCCCCCTCAGAAGGTGGGAGCCCCCTCAGAAGGGGGGTGTCACTTAGACGGGGTCATTATAACACACTGACGTAGAGGCGGTTCAGTTTTGTTATGCAGCCAAGGGCAACAAGGGTATCAGTACTGCCGGTACCATCCCTCGGAGACGCCGGCCAGTTCGGTGGTGCTGATGTCATATCGCTGGTACCACGGCGTACCGTGCCTGGTGGCTATCTCGGCCAGCTTCATGGTGCGGTCCACGGCGACTGTCGAGAGGAACCTTATCCTCTCCGCGGTATCGCCAATGTCCATGGCCTCCTGCCAGATGGCGCGCCCCCCGAGGAAGCCGGAAGCACCGGCCCGGCAGGCGATTTCCACCTGTCGAGCGAAGGTATCGAAGTCCACGCCGGCACTCAGGATGACCCAGGGAACACGGGAGGCCTTATCCAGTCGGCGGCAGATATCGACAAGTTCGAGTGTGTCCTGCCGGTAACGCAGGTCAGAGGGGAACTCCGCCTTGAGGACATCTATCGGCAGTGACGAGATATCGCGGGCGGTCTGAATGACGATTTCTTCCTTCCGCCGGGCGAATTCAGCGGGATTGTCAGCTTCGTTGCCTACCGGATAGCTCACCGGTTCGACCAGGAAGGGGAGGTCATATTTGATGCAGTCTTCGGCCACGGCGTTGACGGTCTTCAGTTGCTCGCCGGCGAGAGGTTGGATGTCGGGCCGGTAGTAGACCAGTATCTTCGCCGCCGAGGCCCCCATCCGCTTGATTTTCTCCACTCCCCACCCTTCCAGCAACGTGGTTACGCGGTGTTCTTTACCGCCTTCGTAGCCGGTAGCCTCGGTGCTGACCAGCAAACCGGTGCTCCTGGGCAGGATACCCTGACCGATGCACTGGGCGGCACCGAACAAGGGGTCAATCAGCAGGGCGCTGGCGTGCGGTCCCAGGGTAGAGCACAACTCCATCTTGCGGCTGACCATTTCATCATAGGTGACGGCCTGCGGATTCTCCCGGTTAATCATATTGCGGAAAGACCCGCGATGGTCGAGGGCACAGATGGTGAAGATGCCCTCCGGACCGGCAATCTGCTGCAACCCTCTGAGCTTACCGACAGATAGACTCGTCATAATAAGCTTATTATGACGCAAGTTACGGCTTTGTTCAAGGAAATGTATTTGCCCGTTACATCAGTGACACTCCGGTACAGCCGATGCTGCTTCCTGCACAAGAAGAAGAATTCTCCTCTCGCCAGGGAGTTGTGTCACCCTTCTATCTGAACGGGAGCAGGGAAGGTTCTCCGGGTATTCGGGATTATTCCCCGTGGTATACTCCGCAGACCATGCGCTGGCGGACCACTTCTACTTGCTTCTCAATGATTGTTGACACCAGTCAGAGTAGTGTGATAACATTACTATTTGTGCATTCTGATTCAGCCTAGAGTCGGCAAGTTGGGATACCAGTCTCGATCTGCTAGCTTTGTTGTTGAATGGATGAGCATTAGCTCATCCATTCGGACTGTGCAGGATAGGAGCGAATAAGTGCCAACCGTTAATCAGCTGGTCCGAAAAGGACGCAAAAGAAATACTGAAAAGACCAGGACACCGGCGTTGCATTATGTCTATAATGCCCTGAAGAACCGGATGGTCTGGGGGGCTGGCGCTCCCCAGAAACGGGGTGTCTGTGTTCAGGTTAAGACAACCACCCCCAAGAAGCCTAATTCTGCGCTACGCAAGATAGCCAGGGTCAGGTTGACCAACGGGATAGAGGTGACCGCCTACATTCCCGGAGAGGGGCACGAGTTGCAGGAGCACTCGGTGGTGCTCATCCGCGGTGGGCGGGTAAAAGACTTGCCTGGTGTCCGCTATCATATAGTACGGGGAACACTGGATACTGACGGTGTCAACGGCCGCCGCAGGGGTCGCAGTAAGTACGGTGCGAAACGACCCAAGGCAGCCGCCGGGATTTAGCAGGAGGCAGATTAGAGCGAAATGTCTAGGCGAGCTCGAGCTATTAAGAGACCAAAGATTCGCCCTGATGCGAATTATCAGAGCATTGTTATCGCCAAGCTCATCAACAAGGTAATGAGGGATGGCAAAAAGAGCAAGGCGGAGAGCATAGTTTTCGGTGCTCTGGATATCATAGGACAGCAGGGGTCGAAATCCCCGCTGACGGACATGGAACTGGCGATAAGAAACGCTACTCCCCAGCTCAAGGTCAAGTCACGCCGTGTCGGTGGGGCCACTTACCAGGTGCCGGTGGAGGTTACTTCGGATATCGGTCAGTCTCTGGCTTTGCGCTGGCTGGTGGATTCGGCCAGGGCGAGGACCGGCAAGTCAATGGCGGAGAAACTGGCCGCCGAACTCAGTGACGCCTCCAAGGGGCAGGGGGTCACGGTCAAAAAACGTGATGATACCCATCGTATGGCTGAAGCCAACCGGGCTTTTGCCCATTATCGGTGGTGAGAGGTGGTCTACCATTAACCGTAGTCCGATTATTGTGACAAAGGATAATACTGTGTCCAGAATCTTTCCGCTGGAGCGGATAAGAAACATAGCTATCATCGCTCATATTGACGCTGGCAAGACCACCGTCACTGAACGTATGCTTTATAATACCGGACTCACCTACAAAATTGGTCAGGTGGACGAAGGCACCGCAGTGATGGACTGGATGGAGCAGGAGAGGGAGCGCGGTATCACTATCACATCGGCCGCCATTACCTGTTACTGGCAGGAGCACCGTATCAACATTATCGATACACCCGGGCATGTGGATTTCACTGCTGAGGTTGAACGTTGCCTCAGAGTACTCGACGGTGGTGTCGTCGTTTTCGATGGCGTGGCCGGTGTGGAGGCGCAGTCGGAGACTGTATGGCGGCAGGCGGATAGATACCAGGTACCCAGGATATGCTTCGTTAATAAGATGGAACGGATGGGTGCCGATTTTTACCGTACCATCTCAATGATAAAGGGAAGGCTTCACGCTCAACCGCTACCGGTACAGATACCGCTGGGCAGCAGTGAGTCATTCACTGGCGTCATTGACCTGATTGAGAACAAGGCCTGGACCTATAAGGATGACCGTGATGCACTACCGGAGGAGACCGCCATTCCGGAATCAGAGCAGGCGAAGTGTAGTGAGTTTCGCCAGGCAATGATTGAGAAACTGGCTGAGCTTGACGACCACATTCTGATGGCTTACCTCGAGGGTGAAAGCATCAGTGCTGATGACCTGAGAAAGGCAGTAAGAAGGGCGACCCTGGCGAATGCGGTAGTACCGGTACTGTGCGGTAGCGCTCTGAGGAACATGGGGGTCAGTCTGCTGCTGGATGCAATCTTGGACTACCTGCCGTCTCCTCTGGACATGCCACCGATACGGGCAATCGATACCAGAGCGGGTGGTGAGGTAACCCGACCTGCCAGGGATGAGGCACCATTCTCGGCATTGGCCTTCAAGGTGGTGACGGACCCATTTGTGGGCCGGCTGGTCTATTTTCGGGTGTATTCCGGCAGGGTGAGAGCCGGTGCTCAGATATTCAATTCGACCCGTGGCAGAACGGAGCGCATCGGTAGGCTGCTCCTGATGCATGCCAATCGGCGCGAGGAGATGGATGCCGCCGATACCGGGGCTATCGTGGCCACGCTTGGCCTCAAGAACACCTTCACCGGGGATACTCTATGTGAGGCTACGCAGCCGGTGCTTCTCGAGTCCATACGGTTCCCCGAACCGGTGCTGTCGATTGCCATTGAGCCGAAGACCAGGGCCGACCAGGACAAAATGGGAGAGGCCCTGCGGAAGCTGACCGAGGAAGACCCCACCTTCAAGGTGAACTACGACGAGGAGACGGGTCAGACGGTTGTCGCCGGTATGGGCGAACTTCACCTGGAGATTATTATTAACCGGATGCTCGTCGAATTCGGTGTAGATGCCAAAGTGGGCAGGCCGAAGGTTGCTTACAAAGAGACAATTACTGTTCCGGCACGGAGTGAAGGCAGGTTTGTACGGCAGACCGGTGGCCATGGGCAATACGGGCATGTCGTTATTGAGATGGAGCCCATGGAGCGAGGCAGCGGTTTTGAGTTTGTCAATAGTATCCGGGCGGGGACGATTCCGAGGCAGTACATTTCTCCAGTTGAGACTGGTATAAAGGAAGCCATGGGGACCGGGGTCCTGGCGGGCTATCCCATGGTTGATGTCAGGATAACTCTCACGGATGGCAGCTATCACGAAGTAGATTCATCGGAGCTGGCCTTTCGGATAGCGGGCTCGATGGCATTGAAGAATGGTGTTAAAAAAGCCCGGCCGGTACTGCTGGAGCCGGTAATGAAGCTGGAGGTAGTCACACCCAAGGAATTCCTCGGTGATATTATCGGTGACGTAAGTGCCCGGCGAGGGCATATAGAGCTGATTGAAACACACGGCGAAACGTGTGTTATCCAGGCCATTGTCCCCCTGGTGGAGACTTTTGGCTACACAACCAGCCTTCGGTCGGAAACCCAGGGCAGGGCAACCCACTCCCTGGAGTTTCACAATTACCAGGAGTTGCCGGATGGGTTGGTTGATAAAACTACAGACAAAGCAGGAATAGCGCGATATGCCTAAACAGAAGATTCGTATCAAGCTCAAGGGTTTCGACCATAAGATAGTCGACCAGTCTGCACAGCAGATTGTGGAGACGGTGGAGCAGACCGGTGCGGTTGTTGTCGGACCGATACCGCTCCCGACTCACATCCAGAAATTCAGCGTCATCCGGTCTCCCTTCATCGACAAGGACTCGCAGGAGCAGTTCGAAATCAGGACGCACAAGCGCCTGATAGACATTGTCGAAACCACGTCAAAGACCATCGATGCCCTGACGAAGCTCAATCTGCCGTCAGGGGTTGAGCTTGACATCAAGTTATAGAACACATAGAGGCAAAGGACGAAATGATTCCGGGTATCATCGGTAAAAAGATAGGCGTGAGCCAGATATTCAGGGAAGGCGGCAAGATGGAGGCTGTAACCGCTGTCGAAGCCGGACCCTGTTGTGTGATTCAGGTCAAGACAGAGGCGAAAGAAGGATACGGCGCCGTCCAGCTCGGATTTGGGGAGGCCAAGCGGGTTAACTCGCCCCAGCGAGGGCATCTTAAGGAGCTGGGGAAGTTTCGATACCTGCGGGAATTCCGGATTGAAGACACCGGGGATATCCAGGTAGGGGACAAAGTGGATGCCGGCCTGTTCGAGGCTGGCGAGCTGATAGATGTCACCGGGATATCCAGGAGCAAAGGTTTTGCCGGTGTGGTGAAACGGCACCATTTCAAAGGTGGTCCGAAGACTCACGGACAGTCTGACCGGCACCGTGCCCCCGGCTCGGTGGGTGCAGGCACCACTCCGGGCCGTGTGTTCAAGGGAACACGTATGGCGGGACGTATGGGTGGCGACAGGGTGACGGTACGTAACCTGGAGGTGTACCGGTCTGACCCGGAGCGTAATATTCTGCTGGTCAAGGGCGCTTTGCCCGGACCTAAAAACGGATTACTACTGATAAAGAAAACAACCCTGGTTGAGAAATCGGACCTGGTTACGGAATCAGGTGAGGGGACGTAGAGATATGCAGGCCCCGGTGTACGGTTTAACCGGCGAAGTAGTCGACAACATAGAGATAAGTGACCGGGTCTTCGGTGTGCCGTTTAATGAAGGCGTGGTGCACCAGGCGGTGGTCAGGCAACGTGCCAATGCTCGCCAGGGGACAGCCAGTACGAAGACCCGGGGTGATGTGGCAGGCAGTTCGCGGAAGCTGTTCCGCCAGAAAGGCACGGGCAACGCCCGGGCAGGCAGCGTGAAATCGCCATTGCGACGGGGAGGGGGCATCACCTTCGGCCCCAAACCGAGGAGCTATCGTCAGGCAATGCCGAAGAAGATGCGACGTCTGGCCCTGAGGTGTGTACTCTCAGCCAAAGCCAGGGACGGAGAGTTAACGATTCTGGAAGCATTATCGCTCGATGAACCGAAAACCAGGGAGATGGTACGTATTCTGAAGACCCTTAAGGTGGACTCCACGGCGCTGATAGTTACATCCGAGCCGAAGACCAACGTAGTCAAGTCGGCCCGCAACCTCCCCGGGATTAAAACCCGGCCGGCCAGTGTACTCAACGTACTGGATATTATATCCAATAAGGCACTGGTAATGGAGGTGGGTGCTGTGAGGAAGGCGGAAGAGCTCTGGGGTGAGGAATCGGCTGAGGAGGGAGATTAATGCACCTTTATGATGTGCTGCGTCGCCCTCTGGTAACCGAGAAGAATGCCATACTCCAGATGGCAGGCAAGTATGCCTTCGAGGTAACCGGTGTAGCTACCAAGCCGCAGATAAGGCAGGCTGTGGAGCAGGCCTTCAAGGTAAAGGTTACCGCAGTAAACGTAATGACCGTACCGGGCAAGGAGCGAAGAATCGGGAGACGGCAGGCCCAGACCCCGTCCTGGAAAAAGGCGATAGTAACGCTCCAACCCGGAGACAAGATAGAGTTCTTCGAGAACGTATAGACAGGAAAAAGGGATTAGAGAGTGGCACTGAAGATATATCGCCCCACATCACCCGGCAGGCGGGCAATGACCGGCTCCAGCTTTGATGAGATAACCAAGACGAAGCCGGAGAAATCGCTGCTGCGGCCGCTGAAGAAGAATGCGGGGCGAAACAACCGGGGAAAGATAACGGTACGTCACCGGGGTGGTGGCGCCAAGCGTCGGCTGCGCATCATTGACTTCAAAAGGGACAAGATTGGCGTGCCTGGTAAAGTAGCTGCTATCGAGTATGACCCGAATCGTTCGGCACGTATCGCGCTTATCTATTATGCAGATGGCGACAAGCGCTACATACTCGCTCCCCAGGGACTTAGTGTCGGCGATAAAATACAGGCTGGCGAGGATGCCGAAATAAGGCCCGGTAATGCACTGCCATTGAAAGCACTTCCCACAGGAACGATGGTACATAACATAGAGATGCAGAAAGGTAAGGGGGGCCAGATGGTCCGGAGTGCCGGTGGCGCAGCGCAGTTGATGGCCAAGGAAGGCGGTTATGCCCACATCCGGTTGCCCTCCGGTGAGGTGCGGCTGATTCGGAGTGAGTGCATGGCTACCATCGGGCAGGTGGGCAACGTCGAGCACCAGGGCATTAACCTGGGTAAGGCGGGCCGCAAGCGATGGATGGGATGGCGGCCTACGGTTAGAGGCTCGGCAATGAACCCGAGCGACCATCCTCACGGAGGTGGGGAAGGCAGGAGCCCGATAGGCATGCCTGGACCGAAGACGCCCTGGGGCAAGCCGGCTCTGGGCTACAGGACCAGGAAAAACAAGTCTTCAGATAGACTGATAATCAGACGGCGGGGGAAGAAGTAAAGTGTCAAGGTCTACAAAAAAAGGTCCAGCCGTTGATCCCAAACTGTTGAAGAAGGTGGAGGCTGCCAATCGCTCGGATGAGAAGACAATAATCAGGACCTGGGCGCGTTGGTGTACCATCCTGCCGGAGATGTTGGGACTCACCATCGGTGTACACGACGGCAGAAGACATGTGCCTATCTTCATTACGGAGAACATGGTGGGACACAAGCTGGGGGAATTTGCCCCGACACGTACCTTCAGAGGGCACTCCGCCAAAGCGGAGACCACCGTACAGAGAAAGCGAAGATAGGCCGGGTAGGGAGATTCAGTGCAGATTAAGTCCGTAGCCAAAGATACCGGTGTGTCAGCACAGAAGATGCGCCGGCTGGTAAACCTGGTGCGTAACAAGCCGGTGGAAGAGGCGTTGACGATACTCAGGTTTGCTCCTTCGCCGAATGCCCGGATTGTGGCCAAGGTGGTGAAGTCTGCCGTGGCAGATGCGGAGAGTGTTTACCAGATACCGTCTTCCGACCTGCGGGTCGTCGGTATCGCTGCGGACGAAGCACGGACGCTGAAGAGGTATCGCGCCGGTGCCCGGAGACGGGTCAAGCCGATACTGAAACGGTCCAGTCATATAACGGTCATTGTAGCTAACCAGGAGGGCTAATGGGACATAAGGTTCATCCCACAGGCTTCAGACTAGGCGTCATCCGTGACTGGGAGGCGAAATGGTACGCTGACCGGCACTATATGGAATACCTTCAGGAAGACCTGGCGCTACGGAAGGTTGTTGCAACAATGTATCCGGAAGCCGGGGTCTCACGGGTGGAGATTGACCGGCAGGCGAATAACGTTTCAATGACGATTCACACTGCTCGCCCCGGTATTCTCATCGGGCGAGGTGGTCAGCGCGTTGACGAAATGAGGGGTCGTCTCGAATCCCTGATAGGTAAGAAGGTCCAGCTAAACATCCGGGAAGTGCCCCAACCTGAGCTTGATGCCCAGCTGGTGGCCAAGAATGTATGCGATCAGATTGAACGTCGTATTGCTTACCGGCGGACTCTGAAACAGACACTGCTCCGTTCAATGCAGGCCGGCGCAAAAGGGATGAGGATAAGTATTGCCGGTAGACTGGACGGTGCGGAGATAGCCCGGCGAGTGACGATGCATGAGGGACAGGTACCCCTGCATACGTTGAGGGCTGATATCGACTATGGTTTCTCCGAGGCACGCACTAACATGGGATGCGTCGGGGTGAAGGTATGGCTGTACAAGGGTGATATCCTGCCTGCGCCACGGGAAGTAAAGCTTGAGGAAGTTATCACCGAACCGGTGGTCGTTCCCGGTGCGGCAGCGGAACCTGAGGCACCTCCGGCAGGACCGGTCAGCGAGGTGCCGGTTGCCGAGCCGGCTGCTGAGATGGAGGCACCTGCTGAGGCAGTGGCAGAGGCAGTCGTTGAAGAGGCACCTGCTGAGGCAGTGGCAGAAGCTAAGGCCCAACCGACAAAGAGAAAACGGGCCACGGCAGCAGCAGTCGTTGAAGAGAAGCCGCCCGAACCAGTGGCAGAGGCCGTCGTCGGAGAGGCACCTGCTGAGGTCGTGGCAGAGGCCGTCGTTGAGGAGGCACCTGCTGAGGTCGTGATAGAGGCCGTCGTTGAAGAGACACCTGCTGAGGCAGTGGCAGAGGCTAAGGCCCAACCGACAAAGAGAAAACGGGCCACGGCAGCAGCTTCCGTAGAAACCGGAGCGAAGGCAAGTGCCAGGGCTGCGCCTAAGGCCAGGGCTAAGGCTAAGGATACCAGCACAACGGAAAAATCAGGCCCGGAGTCCGAGGACGCTGCTTCAGCAGACGCTGAAGCAGACGCGAAACCGCGTCCAAAGAGGCACACCAAGGCTGCGTCTGATACAAAGGCTGAGGTCAAGAAGCCGAAGAAGACCTCAAAGGAGCCGGTAGCCGAGGCGGAAACAACTCCGGAAGCTTCTGAAAACCAGGGAGAAGGCGATGCTTCAACCTAAGCGAGTAAAATACCGTAAGACGCATAAGGGGCGGCGACGCGGCAAGGCACAAACCGGGAACAGGGTTGCCTTCGGTGACTACGGACTGGTGGCCGAGCAGGTAGCCTGGGTTACTGCCCGCCAGATAGAGGCGGCAAGGCGCGCCATGACGCATCACGTTCGTCGTGGTGGTAAAATATGGATACGTATCTTCCCGTCTAAGTCGGTTACCAAGAAGGCTGCAGAGACGCGGATGGGTTCGGGCAAGGGTGCGCCGGACCACTGGGTAGCCGTCGTAAAGCCGGGGAGGATTATGTTCGAGATGTCCGGTGTCGACGAGGACGTAGCCAAAGAGGCGATGCGCCTGGCTTCGCACAAACTGCCGATAAAAGTAAGGTTCGTCACACGGCAGACACACGGTACTGATATGGTCAGTCAGGCCAAGGAGCTGGTAACCGTTGAAGGTTGAAGAGATTCGGGCCCTCAGTACAGGTGAGATTGTCAAGCAGGTTGAGGCAGCACACCAGGAGTTGTTCGACCTTCGTTTTCGCTCTGCTACCAAGCAGCTGGTAAACCACCGTGAAATACCGAGGGTAAGAAAGAATATTGCCAGGATGGAGATGGTGCTGAGGGAGCGGGTGCTGGCCACGGGGTGATGTTCCCCGACCTATATCGGGTCTGAAGAGGGATTATAACTATGCAGAGAAGGCGCAAAATAAAATTCGGCCGTGTGGTGAGCAATAGCATGGACAAGACTGCCGTGGTAACGGTAGAGACGTTTCGGCATCACCCGGTATACAGGAAGACGATTCGAAGAGTCGTCCGGTACAAAGTACACGATGGAAAGAACGAGTGCGGGCTGGGCGATACTGTCAGGCTGGAAGAGACCCGGCCCCTCTCTAAAGAGAAGCGGTGGCGAGTGGTGGAGATAATTACCAAAGGAGAGGTCGTGGAAGTAACACCGGCGGAGCTTGAGGCCCAGCCGGAGGAACCGGTGCTGGAGCCTGAGGGGATAGTGGCGGAAAGCGAGCCAGAGGAAACGAACGAAGAGGAATCTACAGGATAGAGCGAAGTGATTCAGTCCAATACCAGACTCAAGATAGCAGACAACACGGGGGGCCGTCAGCTGATGTGTATCGGCGTACTCGGTGGCACCAGGAAGAAATATGCCCATATCGGGGACGTCATCGTCGGCTCCGTGAAACGGGCCATTCCGGGTGGTGCGGTGAAGGGGGGAGATGTAGTCCGGGCGGTCATTATCCGTACTACCAAGCCCTACCGGCGTCCGGATGGTTCCTACATCAGGTTTGATGAAAATGCGGCCGTGATTCTCACCGACAAGAACAATCCCCGGGGTACCCGGATATTTGGGCCGGTGGCCAGGGAGCTGAGGGACAAGAACTTCACCAAGATAATATCACTGGCGCCTGAGGTCTTGTGAGGACGACGGGACAATGAATATACGAAAGAATGATAACGTGCTGGTAATCGCCGGCAAGGACAAGGGTAAGAAAGGCAAGATCCGTTTCGTCTATACCAAGGGTAATACGGTGCTGGTTGAAGGCGTCAACTTCATAAAGATGCACAGCAAGGCGCGAGCGCAGGTCAAACAAGCAGGGATTATTGAGAGAGAGGTACCCATTAGCATATCTAACGTGATGTTTCTCTGCAGTAAGTGCAATAAACCGGCCCGGATTGGTTACCGTGTGCTGGGGGATGGCAGGAAGACCCGCTTCTGTCGTGTTTGTGATGAGGTGGTCGACTAGATGGCAGGACTGAGACAGAGATATCGAGATGAGATTGTACCCCGCATGATGGAAGTCGGCGGATACAAGAATGTGATGGAAGTGCCCCGCCTGGAGAAGGTCGTGGTGGGTATTGGTGTCGGGGAAGCCATACAGAATGCCAAGGCTCTTGAAGCGGTGGAGAGAGACATACCCGCAATTACCGGACAGAAACCGATAATAACCCGTGCCAAGCTGTCGATAGCCGCCTTCCGACTGCGGACCGGGATGCCTATCGGGGCGAAGGTGACTCTGCGCAAGGACCGCATGTATGACTTCATGGAGCGGCTGGTGAATATTGTCCTGCCCCGCATCCGGGAATTCCGCGGCGTTCCCCGTAATGCGTTTGACGGCCGGGGCAACTACACTCTGGGTTTCAGAGAGCAGATTGTATTTCCGGAAATTGACTACGATAAGGTAGACAAGGTACGGGGATTGGGGATATCGATAGTAACCACCGCAAAAACAGACGAGGAGGGCAGGCAACTTCTGGAGTTTCTCGGCATGCCCTTCAGTAGGGATTGAACGGAGTTAGATGGCAAAGAAGTGCGAGATTGCAAAGTGGAGGCGTCCTCCCAAGTACAAGGTGCAGTACCATAATCGGTGTCGTGTTTGTGGCCGTCCCCGGGCCTATATGCGCAAGTTCGGGTTGTGCCGGATTTGCTTCAGGGAGCTGGCCCTGGCGGGAAAGATACCGGGAGTGAGAAAATCAAGCTGGTAGTGAGGATACTCATAGCCAGAGGGGGCAAGGGGTGACTGTAACTGATCCGATTGCAGATATGTTGACCCGGATACGCAACGCCGTAATGGTGAGGCACGATTCGGTGTTAATACCTTCCTCGAAGATGAAGCTGGCCATCAGCCGAATCCTCAAGGATGAAGGTTTCATCAACGATTATGAGGTAGTCCGCGGTAAGCCGCAGCGGATGATAAAGATACGCCTCAAGTACCAGGATAGAAACGAACCGGTACTTAGCGGGCTGGAGCGCGTGAGCAAGCCCGGGTTGAGGATGTACGTTCAGAAGACAGAAATACCCCGTGTCTACGGGGGACTGGGGGTCGCCATTCTATCCACCCCCAAGGGACTGATGACCGGCCAGCAGGCCTGGCGGCAGGGGACTGGTGGCGAACTCCTGTGTTATGTATGGTAATAAGGCCGGGGAGCAACTTCTATGTCTAGAGTGGGCAAGATGCCGATAGGGGTACCGCAGGGCGTTTCGGTAATCATCGATGATAGCGAGGTTACCGTCAAGGGACCCAATGGCGAGCTTCGGCGCCAGTTTAATCCGGATATGCAAATCGCGCTGGGTGACAATACTCTAACGGTGTCGCGGCCCAGTGATGACCGCGTACATCGGTCCCTGCACGGCCTGACGCGGAGCCTTCTGGCCAACATGGTGGAAGGGGTAACCAGCGGTTTCGTGAGGACACTGGAGATTGTCGGCGTTGGTTACAGGGCCCGAATGGAAGGGGATAATCTGGTTCTTAATATAGGTTTCTCACACACGGTAGAAGTGGCACCTTTGCCGGGGATTACGCTTTCCGTTGAGGGAAACAACCGGATGAAGGTCTCCGGGATCGATAAGGAAGTGGTCGGCGAGATGGCTGCCCGAATCAGGAGGATTCGCCCCCCTGATTCTTACAAGGGTAAGGGCATCAGGTACAGCGGGGAAGTAGTGCGCCTCAAGCCGGGTAAAGCCGGGAAGGCCATCGGGAGATAGCGAATGGCGAGGGAACAAAGAAGAACTGCCCGCATCAGGCGACATGCCAGGGTCCGGGCCAAGGTAAAGGGTACTCTTTCAAGGCCGCGTCTGTGCGTTTTCCGCAGCCTGAACCACGTTTATGCCCAGGTCATTGACGATATCGCAGGGCATACACTGGCGACGGCTTCCACCATTGACCCGGAGCTCAGGGGCGAACTGGGTGGCAAAGCAAAGACCGAAAGGTCTGCGCTTGTCGGTACCCTGATTGCAAAGAGAGCGCTGAGCCAGGGGGTTACACAGGTGGCTTTTGACCGTGGTGGCCGTCAATATCACGGCAGGGTCAAGGCGCTGGCTGAGGCGGCGCGCGAAAGTGGACTGAAGTTCTAAGGGAGACGGTTCCAGGACGAATCATGCGTATAATAAGTAGTATAGACCCGACAGACCTTGTGCTGAGCGACAAGCTGATAAACATCAACCGTGTGGCCAAGGTTGTGAAGGGAGGCAAGCGCCTCAGCTTTAACGCATTAGCCGTAACCGGCGATAATGAAGGACATGTGGGCCTCGGCCTGGGCAAGGCGAATGAGGTGCCTCTGGCGATAAACAAGGCCAACGCAAACGCAAAGAAGAGCCTGATACGCGTGCCTCTGAAGGGGACAACGATTCCGCACGAAATCACCGTTAAACTGGGGGCGGCCAGGGTTATGCTCAAGCCGGCCTCACCGGGGACGGGCATAATTGCCGGCGGCAGTGTCCGCGCAGTGCTGGAGATGGCGGGAATCAAGGACATCCTGACCAAGTCACTGGGCACCGCCAACAAGACGAATGTCGCCAGGGCCACGATATTTGCGCTGAGTAAGCTCCGGGACCCGGCCACAGTGGTCGCCCGGCGCAAGGGACGGCCGGTGCCAACGGGACTGCCGGAGCCGGAGGAGGCGGTCACCAGTGACTAAGCTGAGAGTTACGTTGGTTAAAAGCGGCATTGGCTATGCCCAGGACCAGAAGAGGACACTGAAGGCGCTTGGCTTTCGGCGGATGAATCAGAGCGTTGTCCACGAGGACTGCAGTTCGATTCGCGGTATGATTACCAAGGTCAGACACCTGGTTAAGGTGGAGGAAGCAAAGTGAGACTGGAGACAATTTCTTCGTCCCCCGGTTCCAGAAAGGCCAGGAAGAGAGTTGGCCGGGGAGATGGTAGCGGGCACGGCACCTATTCCGGTCGCGGCTGCAAGGGGCAGAAGTCACGAGCCGGTTACCGGATGAAGCCTGGTTTTGAGGGCGGGCAATTGCCGTTGATAAAACGCTTGCCGCGTAAGCGGGGTTTTACCAACATCTTCCGTATCGAGTATTCTGTTGTGAACCTGACAAGGCTCAACGTATTTGAACCGGAAAGCGAAGTGGACCTGGAGAAACTAATAACCGCCGGGATAGTTAAGTCCCTGCGGCGGCCGGTCAAGATACTGGGCGAAGGTGATATTGACCGTCCCCTTTCCGTGAAGGCACACAAGTTCTCCGCTGCTGCCAGGACCAAGATTGAGGCGGCAGGAGGCACAGTTGAGGAGGTAGTGAATGCGAGCCCGGCAATCTAGGCCACGGCTCATTCAAGCAATGCTTGACGCCTTTCGTCTTCCTGACTTGAGGCGGCGAATCCTGTTCACTGCTGCTATGCTGGTGGTCTTCCGTCTTATTGCTCACGTACCTCTTCCCGGAGTGGACCCGGTCAAGCTGGGCGAGATATTCCAGCAGAATGCCCTGCTGGGTATGCTGGACATGTTCAGCGGCGGGGCGATGAGGAACTTCAGCGTGGCCGCGATGGGGGTCTATCCCTATATTACGGCTACAATCATCATGACGTTGATGACACCGGTGATACCGCGCTTGCAGATGATGTCCCAGGAGGGAGAAGCCGGACGGAACAAGATAAACCGCATCAGCCACTGGATGGTGGTACCACTGGCGGGTATCTCCGGGTACGGGCAACTTATCCTGATGCAACGGCAGGGGGTAATCGCCAGCGCCGAGGCACTGCCGACAGTGGCAATGGTGCTTTCCCTGATTGCCGGTACCATATTCCTGGTCTGGATTGGTGAGTTGATTACAGAATACGGCATCGGTAACGGAATATCCATCGTCATCTTTGGCGGTATTGTGGCCGGTTACTGGGAGATGATTGGCGGTGGTGGTCTGGCCTGGGGAGGGGGACAGGAATGGGGTGTGATTACCTACGTTCTCATCCTCCTGGCCACGATTGTCCTGATAGTCATCTTCACGGAGGCACACCGTCGTATCCCGGTGCAGTATGCGCGTACCACCTTTCGAGGTGGCCGTATGTACCGCCAGTCAGGGGGAACCCACATCCCGTTGCGGGTTAATTCGGCAGGCATGATACCGCTCATCTTCGCGATGTCTCTGGTGCTTTTCCCGGGTATGATTGCCAGCTATTTTCCCAATAACTCGTTCGCCAACATTATCGTCAACCTGTTTAATCCCAGTGCGGCTCTGCCGGAGGGGCTGGTCTACTGGGGGCTCTTCTTCCTGCTGATTGTTGCCTTTGCGTTCTTCTATACCATGGTAATATTCCAGCAGCAGGACCTTCCGGGTACCCTGCAGCGACAGGGAGGCTTTATCCCCGGGATTCGTCCCGGCAAGAACACCTCCAGCTACCTTAACCATGTGATAACACGAATAACGACGGTGGGCGCTTTCTTCCTGGCTTTCGTGGGCATCATACCGTTCCTGGCCCGTGAGGTCAGTGACGTGCAGGTGATACAGCTTTCCAGCATGGGCCTGCTGATTGTTGTTGGTGTTGTTCTGGATACCATGAAGCAGATGGAGGCGCAGCTCACGATGCGGCGCTACGAAGGCTTCATTAAGTAGGAGCAGAAGGTGTACATAGTTATCCTGGGTGCGCCCGGGGCAGGTAAAGGAACGCAGGCAGCCGTAGTAGCAGAGAAGCTGAAAGCAGCCCACATTGCTACCGGCGATATGTTTCGTGAGGCGCAAGAGCAGGAAACGGAGCTGGCCAGACAGGCCGTGTCCTACATGGAGAAAGGGCAACTGGTGCCGGACGAAATTACCATAAGGATGGTCCTGGAGCGAATAGCGGCCCCGGACTGTGTGAACGGGGTGGTCTTTGACGGCTTTCCCAGAAATCTGAAACAGGCTGAGGCGCTGGACGAAGCGCTGGTGGAACAGGGGAAAACAGTGGACAAGGTGGTGTATATCAAGGTGCCCGAGACAGAGTTGCTGGAGCGGCTCAGCGGGCGCTGGATATGCCGCCAGTGCCAGACCCCGTATCACGCGCTTAATTCGCCGCCGAAGACGCCGGGCAAGTGTGACCGGTGCGGTGGTGAACTCTACCAGCGTGCCGATGATACCGTTGAGACGGTCAAGGAGCGATTGAAGGTGTATTTCGCCCAGACGGCACCCTTGATTGACTACTATACCCGGGCGGGTAAGCTGCTTGAGGTAGACGGCGAAGGTGGAGTGGATGAGGTCGGGGAGAGGATACTGGCATTGATTGGCGGAAGCCTTATCGGTCAACGGAGCCAGGGATGAGTATTATCATTAAATCCGACCAGGAGATTGCGGTAATGCGCGAGGCCGGTAGGATTGTAGCGAATGTGCTGGATGTGCTGAAGTCGCGAGTGAAGCCGGGAATGTGTACCAGGGAACTGGACGTCATTGCTGCCGAGGAAGTGGAGAAGCTTGGTGGGAAACCATCCTTCAAAGGGTACCATGGATATCCTGCCACAGTCTGTGTATCAGTGAATGACGAGATAGTGCATGGAATTCCGGGGGAAAGGGTCCTCAATGAGGGTGACATAGTGTCTCTGGACTTCGGGACAATCTATCAGGGTTACCAGGGGGATGCCGCGATAACCGTGGGAGTAGGCAGAATCTCCCCCGAGGCGGAACGGCTCCTGGAGGCCACAGAGGGCGCCCTGCGAGCCGGTATTGCCGCTGCCCGTCCGAAGGCGAGGCTGGGAGACATTTCGGCGGCCATCGAGGAGTATGCTGAATCAAGGAGATATTCGGTGGTGCGGGAATATACCGGTCACGGGATTGGGCATGACATGCATGAAGACCCACAGGTGCCCAATTGCACCGTGACGACATTCGGTGTCAGACCGGGAGTCGGCCCGGAACTGGTGAAGGGAATGACCCTGGCGCTCGAACCGATGCTCAACATCGGCGGGTGGGCTACGAAGCGGGATAATGATGGCTGGACAGTACGTACCAGGGATGGCAGTCTCTCGGCGCACTTCGAGAATACCATCGCCATCACTGACGGTGAGCCTGAGGTGCTCACGAAGTTATAGTCGTTTTAAGGAGTCTATGCCCAAGAAGGAAACTATTGAGGTAGAGGGGGTGGTAACCGAGGCTTTACCCAACGCCATGTTTCGCGTTGAACTGCCTAACGGGCACAAAGTGTTGGCGCACATCTCCGGGAGGCTAAGAGTGCACTACATCAGAGTGCTGCCCGGGGACAGGGTATTGATAGAGTTATCCCCGTATGACTTGACGCGCGGTAGGATTACCTACCGACTAAAGTAGGATTTAGAGTAGGGCTTCAAGCAGAGCTTGAAGCGAATGAGGAATTACCATGAAGGTCAGAGCTTCAGTAAAAGTCAGATGTGAGAAGTGCAAGGTGATAAGGCGGCGGGGCGTGGTCAGGGTAATTTGTTCCAAACCCAGTCACAAGCAGAGACAGGGCTAGGATTCTGCTGAATAAGGAGGCAATCAGATGCCGCGTATAGCCGGAATAGATATCCCCAGGAATAAGCAGATATGGGTGTCATTACAGTATATCCATGGTGTTGGCCCCAGTGTAAGCCGTAAGGTACTGGAGCAAACCGGTGTCGTGGCCGAAACCAGGGCGGATGACCTCACTGAGCAAGAGGTTAACAGCATCAGGGAGGTCATTGACCGGGAGTATATAGTTGAAGGCGAGCTCAGGAAGGAGCACAGTCTCAACATCAAGCGTCTCATGGAGATTGGCAGCTACCGGGGCAGCCGACACCGCCACAGTCTACCGGTCAGGGGGCAGCGGACGAGAACTAACGCTCGTATCCATCGTGGTTCCCGCAAGACCGTTGCCGGCCGCGGCAAGAAGCGCGGTACTACCAAGAAGTAATCAGGTCTAGCCTGATAGTAATCAGGTCTAGCCTGACAGGAGGGCAGGATGCCAGCGAAGAAGCGAATCAGGTCAAAAAGGAGAGAACGCAGGGTTGTCCCCGTGGGGAGGGCTTATGTGCAGTCTACCTTCAACAATACTCTGGTGACTCTGACCGACCCCGAGGGGAATGTCATTGCCTGGGGGAGCTCCGGGACTGCCGGATTCAAAGGGTCGCGCAAAGGCACTCCTTACGCTGCCCAGTTGGCCGCCCAGGATGCGGCCCGGAAAGGCATGGCACAGGGCCTGCGACAGGTGGAGGTTTATGTTAAGGGTCCGGGTAGCGGGCGCGAGGCAGCAATTCGTGCTCTCCAGGGTACCGGCCTGTTTATCACCAGTATTCGGGATGTCACGCCGCTACCGCATAACGGGTGCCGGCCCCCCAAGAAGAGGCGAGTGTAGACTTGTATCGGGATAGTATCAGGGATGTAACTCTCGCACGAAACAACGGGTGTGAGACCTTCCAGGAGGAGACGGGAATAGGATAGAAAATGGCAAGATATATTGGACCAGTCTGTCATCTATGTCGGCGCTGTAGTGAGAAGCTGATGCTCAAAGGCGCCCGGTGTTACACGCAAAAATGCGCTATGGAGCGGCGGAGGAGGCCCACCGGACGGCGGTTACGCCGGCGTCGCGTCTCTGACCGCGGTCTACAACTGGTAGAAAAGCAGAAAGCCCGCTATACTTATGGGATGCTGGAGAAGCAGTTCCACCGCTTCTTTATTGCAGCGGAACACCAGTCGGGTGTCACCGGCGACAATCTGGTGGTACTCCTGGAAAGACGGCTGGACAACGTGGTCTATCGTCTCGGCTTTGCCGACTCACGTAGTCAGGCTCGCCAGATTGTACTGCACGGCCACATCGTCCTGAGCGGTCGGCGGACCAACATCCCATCGTGCATGGTTAAAGAAGGTGACACAATCGGCTGGCGTGAGGCCAGCACCAAGAACGAGTATTACAAGCAGGTAACTGAAGAGATAGCAGGAAAGGCAGTTCCGAGCTGGCTCTCTCTGGACAGGCAGAACCTGGTGGGGCAAGTCCTGTCTATGCCGACTCCGGAAGATGCAGGCATAAAATTCGAGGGACAGAGTATCGTAGAGTACTACTCACGATAGGGAGGTAGCACTTTGCCTCAATTGGTAATACCTAAAATTGAGTGCGTAGAAACCAGAGACAACTATGGACGCTTCCAGGCTGAGCCACTGGTAAAGGGCTTTGGCGTTACCCTGGGGAATTCTCTAAGGCGGGTGATGCTGGGCCACCTTCCCGGGGCCGCAGTGACCCGCGTGAAAATCGAGGGGATTCAGCACGAGTTCAGTCCTATCCCGCATGTGAGGGAAGACGTGATAGAGTTCCTCCTCAATGTTAAGGCGCTCAGGCTGAAACCGCTTACCGACCAGCCGGGCAAGCTGGTGCTGGATGTTGCCGGTGAGGGACGCGTATGTGCCGCGGACATCAATCCCTCCTCGGACTTTGAGATTGCCAACCCGGAGCTGTATCTGGCCACGCTGGACTCGCCGGATGCACGGCTGTACGTTGAGTTCGATGTGGAACTGGGTGAAGGCTATATGGCGGCCCAGTCCAGTGACAACCTGGTGCTGGGTGTGATACCAATCGACGCCATCTTCACGCCGATGCGTAAGGTCAACTACACGGTTAAGTTGGTGCACGCAGGTCAGGAGGTCAGCCGGGAATGCCTGGATCTGGACGTGTGGACCGACGGTACCATAGAACCTGGCGAGGCGGTAAGCAAGAGTGCTGAGATTCTGGTCAAGATGCTGAACTCCTTTATTACCTTTGGTACGCCGGAACAGATAGAGATGGAGATGGAGCTTTCCCAACTGGCAATCTCCGAGGAACAGTACAATATGCCGGTAGAGCAGCTTGCCCTCTCCGTGAGAACGATGAACTGCCTGAGACGCGGAAACATCACCTCGGTGGGTGAACTCGTCAGCCGGGGTGATAGGGGGCTGATGTCACTACGCAATTTCGGGCAGAAGTCCAGGCAGGAAATCGAGGAACGCCTCAATGAGCTGGGGCTGTCTCTCAAGCCTGCGGATGAACAGGAGGAGGAACCTGATTCCGGTGAGGAAGAGACAGGCACGGAGGCTACTGCTGACGAGGCCGGAGTACTATCCGGGGTCGAGGAGCCGTCTGAAGTCGGTGGAGGACTTGACGAGGAATGATGACAAGCACAGGTGGAAACTATGGCCCATAGGATGTCCGGCAGAAAACTTGCCAGGAGTTCAGGCTACCGGCGGGCGTTGTACCGTAACCTGGTGACTGACCTCCTGAACCATGAGAAGATAGCTACTACTGAAGCCAAGGCCAGAGAGGCACGCAGCCTGGCTGAGAAGATGATTACTCTGGGCAAGGAAGGGGGGCTGCACTCCCGCCGCCAGGCGCTGGCGTTTATCTTCAGCAAGAAGGTAACCGATAAGGTGTTCGACGAGCTTGCTGCCCGGTATGCAGACCGAACCGGTGGCTATACCAGAATCACGAAGCTTGGACCCAGACTGGGTGACGGGGCACCAATAGTGCAACTGGAGCTGTTGAAGTGATGGTATCCACGGCGGCTAACCGGAAGATGGTGAAGCATACTGGTCCGGCAACCACGACAAGACTGGCGCTGGTCCTGGAGTATGACGGCACCAACTACTACGGTTTTCAGTTACAGCCGACTTCGCCCACTATCCAGGTGGAAGTGGAGCGGGCATTGCGGCAGCTTACCGGGGAAACGCTCCGGGTGACGGCTGCCGGTCGGACTGATGCCGGGGTTCATGCCCGGGGGCAGGTAATCAGCTTCCGAACCGGTTCGTCACTTTCGCGGCAGACGTTTGTCAGCGGGTTAAACCACTATCTGCCCAGGGATATCGCCGTAAGGGTATCCTGCGCAGTGGATGACTCTTTTGACCCCAGGCGGGATGCGGAGAGCAGGGAATACCGCTACTCCATCTTGAACAGCCGGACGCGGTCGCCCATCACGAGGGGCTTTGCTTATCGTGTCGTTGGTTCCATGGACATCGAAGCGATGAACCGGGCATGTCAGGCGCTGGTTGGGCAGCATGACTTCGCCTCATTTGCCAGCGGTATCGGTGGCGAAACAAAAAGCACGGTGCGGAGAATCTACCGGGCAGAAGTAAGCAAGGACGGCGACCTGATTCACTTTGACATTGTGGCGAACGCTTTCATACGCCACCAGGTACGCAGTACTGCAGGATGCCTTGTCAGGATTGGACTGGGTAAAATGAGTCAGGACGAGTTTGGTATGATTATTGCTGCCGGAAAACCGGGTCTGGCCGGTCCGACCCTGCCAGCCTGCGGACTTTGCCTGATACGTGTGAACTACGCGCACCCTTTTGAGGAAAAGATATCATGATCAAGACCTACAGTATTAAGGCTTCTGACATTAAACGAGAATGGCACATTGTGGATGCTGAAGACCAGATTCTGGGCAAGCTGGCCACGCGAATTGCCAGGTTGCTCATGGGCAAGCATAAACCGCTTTTCTCGCGCAACATGGACGTGGGTGATTCCGTTGTTGTTATCAACGCGGATAAGGTCCGGGTGACCGGCAACAAAGAGAAGCAGAAGATGTATTACCGGCATTCCGGTTACCCCGGTGGGCTGAAGACTACCAGTCTGGAGAGGATGATGCAGACCCATCCCAACCGGGTGATTGAGCATGCTGTTAAGGGTATGTTGCCTAAAAACCGGCTGCAGGCCCGCATGATGAAGCGCCTGAGGGTGTTTGTCGGTGATAGCCATCCGCACCTGGGACAGACCGGAGCAGCGGCTGTCAGTACGGCAGAGCAAAGTGGCGCACAGAAAGAGGAGTAACCGGCTACCACCAGGTAGCTGAAGCAGACAACAGGAGGTATCCTTGGCAGAACAGGTTTATTTCTACGGTACGGGTCGGCGCAAAGAGGCGGTAGCTCGGGTAAAACTGATGCCGGGTGGCGGTGGCGCTATTATCGTCAATGGTGTGCCCTATGATGAGATATTTCCCCGACTTGAGCAGCGCCAGACTGTGGCCAGACCCCTGGTAGTGACCAACAACATGGACAAGTTCAATGCTGTGGTCAAGGTAACCGGGGGTGGTGTGACCGGTCAGAGTGGGGCCGTCTGCCACGGTATTGCCAGGGCATTGCTGAAGGTGGACGAGGGCTTCAGGCGGACACTCCGCCAGTACGGGCTGCTTACCCGGGATTCCCGGGTCAAAGAGAGGAAGAAGCCCGGTCTCAAGCGGGCCCGAAAAGCGCCTCAGTACACCAAGCGGTAGTGGCTTGAAGCCGTTGCCAGAGACACAATGGTCGTGATGGTGTAGTTACCGGTCCCGGGCTGAAGGAGCAGGATTGGCTGGCGAAATGCCTGATATGGTGTTGAAGGCAATCGGCGTGGTCAGGAATGACTTCAAGAAACCGCCGGAGCCCCGTAGCGACTGGGACAAGGTGGTCTCCGAGATAGTGATTGACACCAGCCTGACTGAAGCCCTTGACGGGATTGACGAGTACTCCCATCTCATTGTGCTCTACTGGATGCACCGCCTGGCAGGAAGCGAGACGCCGCTCAAGCAGCGTCCTATGGGCCGGCAGGACCGGCCCCTGAAGGGTCTCTTCGCTCTGCGGACACCGAACCGGCCGAATCTAATCGGGAAGAAGACCGTCAGGCTGCTGGAATGTCGTGGTAATATATTGAAGGTTGAGGGTCTGGATGCCCTTGATGGTTCCCCCGTTATCGATATCAAGCCCTACATGCCCGGGTATGACGGGGTGCCTGATGCCAGAGTCCCTTCGTGGTTAGCCAATTGACAGGTGAGATACTGCAAGGTATCTACCACCGGCTCATGGACCGCTACGGACCGCAGCACTGGTGGCCGGGAGAGGAACCGTTCGAGGTGATGGTGGGTGCCATTCTTACCCAGTCTGCTGCCTGGTCCAACGTAGAAAAGGCTATCGCGAATCTGAAGGATGCCGGTGCGTTATCACCGGAGTCGTTGCGACAACTCCCCCTCTCCGAGATTGCCACGCTTATCTACCCCAGCGGGTACTACAATGCCAAGGCGCTCAAGCTCAAGTCTCTGGCCACCTGGCTGGGTGAATACTATCAGGATAACCTTGACCGCTTATTTGCCACTGAGACGGGACAGCTTCGTCGGGAGCTGCTTGCGGTACACGGTATCGGTGAGGAGACCGCCGATTCCATAATTCTCTATGCGGCTAACCAGCCGATATTCGTTGTGGATGCCTACACACGGCGTATCATAGACCGAATCGACCTGGCTCCGGAGGCAACCAGCTATGCCGACTACCAGGCCCTCTTCATGGATAACCTGCCGCGTGATGTGGGCCTGTTCAATGAATACCATGCACTGCTGGTATGCCTCGGTAAGAATGTGTGCCGCAGTCGCCCCCTGTGCCAGCAGTGCTCTCTGGCTGGCGGTATAGGCGGCAATAGCCACGGCAAGAGCCGCAGCTATTGCCGTGGAAATAGCTAGGAGGCAAGATGCTGATTGGACTGCTTTCGGACACCCACATTGCTTTTAAGAGCCAGATACTGCCCCAACAGATAAAGGGGGTCTTCCAGGGAGTTGACCTGATTCTGCACATGGGGGATGTCTGGATTCCTGACATTCTGGATGAACTGGAGATGGTTGCCCCGGTGCTTGCCGCCAGGGGTGATGATGATATGGACGAGGACTTCGGTCCGGACAGCCGGATGGAAAAACGGCAGGTCCTTCATTTCGATGGTATTACCCTCTGGGCGATGCACATCAAACCGCGCTACGGGCTGATTGTCCCCAATGCCCAGCAGAACTCGTATGGCGGTATTCTCAACCGAAGCCGGCATCTGGCGGAACAGGAAACCGAAGACCCTCCCGACGTTGTTGTTTTCGGGCACAGCCACTTTGCGGAAATAGAACACTATAAGGGTGTTCTCCTGGTGAACCCCGGCAGCCCGACAATGCCCTCCTATATTCCCAAGCTGGGTACGGTGGGTCTGCTGGAAGTGAGCAACGGTAAGGCTGAAGCCCGCCTGGTGAAGCTTGAGTAGCCCCGGAGCCTTTCCGACTGGGTTGAGCCCTGTTCCCAATATACCTTCACCATGTCACTGCGCTATTGGGCACCCCTATCCCCGGGCGGCCCATCTGGGCCGTCTTCCGCTTCTTAGCCATGAAGGCGGTAGAAACTGTATCCGGGGGACACTCCCACCCTTCCGATGAAGGAGGCTTGGCCCCCCTGGACACTCCTTTTCCAGCAGCCTGCGAGCTTCCGCCGGGACCTTTCCCCTCAAGGCTGCCCTGTCGCAGATTGCCGTCGTGTCTGACTGCCGCTGTGAAGGCGGTTCCGATAACTCACGGTACAACTCATAGGAGGAATTGTACCATATGAATCAACCACGTCTTATCGGAACCGTGAAGGCTGTCGACTACCGGCGCAATGGGATGCCTTCCCAGGCATCGAGCTCTTCGCGGAATGGGTCGACCTCTACCCGGCACGGGACATCGAAGAGCATCGTTGCACGGTTGTCAGCAGTGTAGGGCTCCCATCTTGGAAGCCCCTGATGGTTGGGGTCCCCGGTACGTGCGAATGCAGCCCACGCCTCACTCACTGACTCGACCAGTTCATATTTGTCAGGACGACCGCCGGTTATGGCCAGATCGTCCACATTGTCGAACACGAACGGGATCTCGAGAACGTGGCAGGCCTTGAAGAGGTCACCGAGGTAATCGGTCTCCCAGGTGAACAGGTACATGAAGACCGGTGCCGGGCTAGCCGCTGCCTTGCGTTCGGCGAGTGCAATGGACGCCCTCCTTGTCCCCTCTGTGGTAATCCCGACAAACAGGTCCCACGGCGTGGCATCGGGCCGTGTCTTACTGTAGGTATCGATTATCCTATCCAGCTTGTCACCGAGTACCGGTGACAGGCGCTCGCGTAGTTCCTGCTCGGTAAGCTTGTTGCGGCGAGGGTCGAGGGTCATGAAGGTGGTATTCTCATCACGGTTGGTGCCGATTATGATCGGTATACCCGCCGCCGTCGGTGCCGCCACGGGGTCGAACGGATGAGCAGGGAAGTACTTGCCATCCACCACCGGGGATAAGCGCATAATGCCCGGACCAGGTGCGCCCATACCCAGAAGGGACCGTTCCGGTACTAATGAGTTAACGGCATCCAGTACCTGCTGTGTCGGTAGCTCCTGGAGCCTGTGTATTTCGTTGGCCTTGATATTCAGCTGTGCTAGCAGCTGTTCCGAAAAGTCTGTAGCGGTCTTTGCCTCGACTCCTCTCAACCCGGGGCCACTCTCAATAACGGCACGGTGGAACAGGCCTTTCGCGGAAGGTAGAGCCAGCATTGTGCTGACTTTTGCTCCACCACCGGACTCACCGAAGATGGTCACATTACCCGGGTCACCGCCGAACGCTTCAGCGTTGTCGCGGACCCACTCAAGGGCCAGCACCGCGTCCAGCATTCCGGCTACACCCGAACCGGCATATTCCTCACCGGCGATGTCCGCCAGATGCAGGTAGCCGAAGACATTCAACCGGTGGTTGATTGTGACCACGACGATGTCCCCACGTCTGGCCAGATTGGCGCCGTTATACATGATTTCCGACCCGGCACCGGAAGCATAGCCACGACCGTGCAGCCAGAGCATGACGGGACGCTTTCCACCGTCCCCCAGACCCGGCGTCCACACATTCAATACCAGGCAGTTCTCACTCTGGGGAAGGTGTCTCCTGATACCCATGACGCGTTCGTCGCCGGCAGCCTCTACACAGTCCACCAGTGCCCCGGATTGCGGGGCGATTGGCCCGAAGTCAGTAGCGTAACGCGTACCTGCCCACGGCTCAGCGGGCAGTGGTGGCAGGAAACGGCGTTTCCCGCCGGTAGGAGCACCGTACGGGACTCCCTTGAACGTGAAGACCCTCCGCTCCATTGTGCCCCGGACTTTCCCGATGGTGGTTTCGGCCATTGCTTTCGTCATCATTTGCTCCTTCCCATCAGTATGTGATTATGTTGGATACTGCTGAAATTGTCTGCCTTCTACCCATCCTTTGTCAAGATATTCCTTGGGAATAAGAAGAGTTTGCGATACTGGGTAAACGAAGTGCCGTATCGTTCAACTAGCTTCGTGCGATTGACCTCCTCACACATATTTCAATAGCTGCAACACCGACGCCTGGCTGCTCCTGGAACTCCAGGAAGAGTGGGCCAGCCCCGGTAGCCTGTACAACTGAGCGGGTGTGAATTTGCCAGGTTGCTCACGGTTAGCGACCATCTCTTTAGAGATACGTAAGAGCGTTTCATTGAGTGGTGTCCGGCATCCCGGTTCCTTAGCCAACCGAACTACCCCCCGTTGAGATACTCAGTCTCGATAGTGCCTGACGCTTACGTCTGGCCAAGGTTTCCACCATGGCCATGATAGCGGCTTTCTCCACAGTACTCATGCGCCGGCACCGTTGTGGTCCTCCAGCAGAGGAATAGCCGTTTTTTGAGACGGTAAACTTCCAGGGAAAGGCCAGCCACCAGGTGCTTGAGCTCGGCGTTCTCCCGCTTTATCTCGTTTATCTCCTGACGCGTGGCATCCCTGACGGTATCCCGTGTGAGCCGCTCCTTCCCAGCCTCCATGAAGTCCTTGGTCCAGGCATAGTACGCTCCCGGCTTAATGCCTTCCCGGCGGCAGAGTTCATTGACTGCCACTTCCCGGCGAAATCCCTCCAGCACTATACGGACCTTCTCCTCCGGGGTGTATTTGCGCCTGGCTGTCACTCTAACCTGCTGCATGAAGCCTCTTGTTTCATGGGTTCTGGCCTCGGCAGCATCAGCTTTACCTTTGTTTTCTTGGGACACATTAGCTCCTTTCTTTATTGAGGTCAGTCTACTACCTCACACGGAGCTTACACCACCCCCACAACTGTACGGTTTTCGTAACCCCTTTTGTGTCCCATTATCGCTGACGGTCTACAGTCACCACGAATGGCCAATCATATAGCGTAGTACCCGAAAGAGAGGGCGCAATCTCTGCACCACAAGCTCCGCCGCCTGTAACTAATGACCTAGCAGGTGATGTGACCATAGAGAGCATTGACTTAGAAGCGGAAGTCGTAGTCATCACAAACAATGGTGATACTCCAGTCAATATCAC
>DATKWT010000171.1 GCA_035529395.1 Dehalococcoidales bacterium
ACCAGGACAATCGGTTTTATCACCAATGAAGTGTCTGACGAATCCGGCCGGAAGCTGCTTAACGTCTTCATACCGACTGCTCCGAACCCGACCTCCGGTTTCCTGCAGATACTACGAGAAGAGGAGATTATCCGGACCGACATATCGGTTGATGCCGCGCTAAAGATGGTCGTTTCCGGAGGACGGATGTCACCCGAGGAGGTCAGGGAAAAGCTTCTTGTTGTGGAAAAGGAAGCCCCGCTTTCTGGTGACTCGGCACCTGGAGTCGACGTCTAATCAGCGTGCTGGCGCCGCAGTCTCTGCTGTACCGGCTGGCCGGTCAATTCCCTTAACGCGTCGGAAGCAATCCATCTGGCGCTCTTTGAGTCCATCTCGTGGATTTCCCGGGCGGTCTCGATTGCCAGCTTGTTCAGCCCGGGATTGCGTTTCCCAATCTGCCTCAGTGCCCAGTTGACCGCCTTTCTAACATAGTTACGGTCGTCTCCGGATTCCCGCTTTATCAGCACCAGGAATGATTCGAATTTCTCGTCCGGAGCTTTCTTATCGCTGATTGTGAGGGTGGCCATGAGGACAAAGCCGGCCCGCTTGACGAACTCCCTTTCATCGGAACTCCACTCCACTGCTTTGGGATAAGCCTGTTCCGTGTACCGGAACAGGGCGCTGCAGCAATGGTCGCATACGTCCCAGGAGTCGAAATCGCTCACCCACGCATCCATTTGCTCCCCGGTGACGAGTTTCGCTTCGTCTTCCAAAACGGCCAGCATCCGTGCTTCGCGAATGCCCGTTTCCCATAGCTGACTGGCAAGGGAGTGGTCTTTACCAGTTTCTCTGGCAATTTTCCTGATATTGGTAATGGATATCCCAAGGTTGTTGTTCGGGTTTATACCGTAACGCGCCATCTCCACCACAGCAGCGGGATTGGCCAGAGATTTCAGTTTCTCCAGAATCTCTACGTACTTCATCTACTCTCGTACATCCGTAGAAGCTTCAGAGACAGGCGATAGTCAGTCCAATAATACCTTTAACACATAATATGGTCAAACGAGACATCCAGGGTAAACCGCACATCTTATATCTTTATTGTTATCATATTTAGTGTGGTGTATAATCCCTCACATACCGCCTATCGCCGGAGGGAGAGCTATGACCAGGAAACTTTATCGGAGCCAGGATGACAGAGTGATTGCCGGGGTCTGTGGTGGCCTGGGGGCATATTTCGGTATTGACCCTACAATTGTCAGGGTCATTGCCGTGCTGTCAATTTTCGTTGGTGGAACGGGAATTATTGCCTATCTTATCCTGGCAATCGTTGTACCGCTTGAGGGTTCCACCGTCGCCGAACCCAGGGACACAATAAAAGAAAACGTGGATGATATTAAGGAAACCGCCAGCGAGATAGGGCGTGACATACAGTCAACAGTGGCAAAGGATAGGGTGGAAGCTGAAGAAGAAACTACATTGCGTAGCCGCCGATTTAACTGGCTCGGTATTGCCGTTATCGTATTCGGTGTAGTCCTGCTGCTGGGTAATTTCAACGTATTCTGGTGGTTCAAGTGGGGGGTACTCTGGCCAATACCCGTAATCGCCATCGGCATACTCCTGATTATTGCTGCCCGGAGGAAGTAAGCATGACAGATCAGCAGCGAAATACCCCGATTTCTACCGCTATCTGGGGCACCTTTCTGCTGTTCCTGGGATTGGTCTTTCTCCTCCAGACTACCGGGGTACTTTCCTGGGACCTCTGGGGAACCCTGTGGCGGTTCTGGCCGGTGGTGCTCGTCCTTGGTGGGGCTGGCATCCTGCTGAGGGGCCACAGCTTCTGGCTGGTCAGCCTGGTGTCCGTGGTGGTACTCGGAGGGTGCCTGGGGATTGCGCTGTGGCAGCACGGCCCGATGCCGTCCAGCTATATGCGCAGTGAAACGTTGCCACTGGGTAATCTGGAGAGTGCGGAAGTAAACATCGAGTTTACTGCCGGGAGCCTGGATATCGGTAGTCTCTCTACCGGGTCGGCGGACCTCATGGAAATAGACTACGAGGTGAGAGACGGATACACCACACTGGACATGGACTTCCGGGAGATAGAGGGTGCAGGTGAGCTCCGACTCAGCACAGTCCATCATAAGGTAGGAGAAGATGGCGGGGTCGATTGGCGAGTCTATCTTACACGGAGTATCCCCCTGTCAGTGATTGTCCACTCGGCAGCCAGCGATGTGGACCTGAATCTTCGCCGCCTGGAAGTCACCAGGCTGACACTGGACCTGGATGCGGGTAACTGCGAGGTGGTGTTGCCATCTTCGGCTGGCGTCACCAGTGTCGGTGTTGATGTTAACGTGGCTAATGTGGAGATTACCATCCCGGACGACGTGGCTGCCCGGATTCAGATAGACGGTGGCTTGAGCCTGATAGAAGTGGACAGAGGACGCTTTCCACAGGAAGGAGACTACTTCCAGTCTCCGGGTTTTGAGAGTGCTGCCAACAGGGTAGAGATGGTCATAGAGTGCGATATCGGCCGGGTGGTGGTCAAATAAAAGCGGGCTCTCTAAGCGAGAGCCCCTGGTGCTGGTGAGTCCGTCGCAGGCGGACTCAACGTCGCTTGCGCTTCACGAAGGCGAAACGAATCTTGAGTCCGTTACATTTATCTTTCTTATTTACCCTCTCAATGAAGGTATTCAGGTCTTGAGCTTTCTTCTCTGAAGTTTGCTTCGTACTCATTGCCAGGTCCTTCTACTGTTGCTGCTTCCACAGTCAATGATACCACATGGTCGGGTGAGAAGCCAACTCACGTTTGTGGTATCATTGTATTAAGCCCGTGGACTCCCGTGGTTTACCTCTTCGGGAGTGTAGTGGCACCATGATAGGGGTCTCGCCTGCTGGGTGGAATCGGTAGACTGCACAAGGCGAGATTTCTGCTTGTTCCAGTAGCACAGAATCCCACACTCCACCCCAGATTCCTCGCTCACGCTCAGAATGACATGGCGGGCAAGACCGCCTCCCGATTATGTCATTGCGAGGAGTGTAACGACGCGCCACTGAGGCCAGTGGCGCAGAATCTGGTCAAGGATGAGATTGCCGCGCTACGCTCGCAATGACACGCCACTTTGGCCCGAAGAAAAGGACTCGGCAGTGTACGAAGAAAGTGGAGCGGGAAGTACGGGAACAATACTCCCTGACTATCCCCGAAAAAAGAGAGACTGGCGTACGCCCTTTGTTTCGCTGAAGAACCGAAATTTCCGCCTGTTTATCATTGGGTCGTTGATTGCTACCACGGCGCTTCAGATGATGCAGCTTGCCCAGAACTACCTTGTCTACCAGCTCACCGGGCAGGCTACCGCCATTGGATACGTGAGTGCAGCACTGGGTTTTTCAATGTTCTTTTTTTCCCTGACCGGTGGCATCGCTGCCGACCGGTTGCCCAAGCGAAACCTGCTGATGAGCGGTCAGATTGGTATCGGGATTATGGCGCTCTGGATCGGCGTGATGGTGCATACCGGGCTTATCGAGGTGTGGCATATTGTCGTTGGCGGGGTGATTACGGGTATTATCGCTGGATTTACCATGCCCGCTCGTCAATCTTATGTTCCGGACCTCGTAGGGGACGAAAATCTGCTGAATGCCCTGGCGTTGAATTCAGGCGTAATGAATGTAACCCGGATCGGGGGGCCTGCCCTGGCCGGGATTCTCATTGCAGTGATTGGGATTGCCCCGCTGTACTACGCGAAGTTTGTCGGTTACAGTATCTTTGCCATTATCCTGCTGATGATTCCCATCATGGGGAAATCCCAGGTAACTGCCTCACGGTCTTTGCTGGGCGATGCTCTTGCCGGCCTGCGCTATTTGCGCCACGACCGGACCGTACTTGAGCTCCTGATTATCGGTGTCTTTCCGGTTGTCCTGGCGATGCCCTATGTCAATTTTCTGCCGGTTTTCCAGGAAGAGGTCTTCCATGTCGGCAGTACCGAGCTGGGACTGATGATGTCCGTGGTGGGTGGTGGTGCCGTGGTCGGGGCAATGTTTATTGCTTCAATTGTCAACTACCGTTACAAGGGTCGTATTCTTCTCGCGACGGGAATCGGGTTTAGCGCGTCCATCGTCCTCTTCACCATTACCGCCAACGCAGGCAACTTTCCCCTTTCCCTGGTGATGCTGGCGCTGACCGGGGCCGCCGGTACCGCATATATGTCACTTAACCAGGCCCTTGTGATGATATTGACCCCACCGGAGATGCGCGGGCGGGTAACGGGACTGTTCATGACCACCTTTGGCCTACAGCCACTGGGCGCACTCCCGATAGGCATGCTCTCCGACGCTTATGGTGCCCCTGTGACGATCGGCGCGTTCGGGGCAGTGACACTGGTGCTCTTCATCGGTGTTTTCGTGTTTCGGCCTCATATGAGGCGCATCCAGGACCACCGGGACACAAATACCCTCAGCCAGGAAGAGAATATGGACAAACCCGTGGAGTGGTAGCACGATGAAGCGGTTAACAATCGGAGTGGACATTGATGGCGTCATCGCGGACTACGCGGCTGTTATGCTTCCCGTAGTCTCCGAGGTCTGCGGGAGGCCGGTTTCGGTGCAGGAACTGCGGTGCTGGGACCTGACATTAGCATTGGGCATCGACGAGGCGCAGGTAGCCCATATCTGGGAGGAGACGCTTGGAACTGACCTGCTGCGGCACGCTCCTCCAATCGAAGGAGCCATCTCCGGCCTGTCCATGCTCGGCAAGCACGAGATTTGGCTGGTTACAGCCAGACCAGCGTCCCTGAAAAGCATTACTCTTTCCTGGCTTGCTGAAAACAACGCACGGTACGACCACATAGTCCTTGGCCGGTACGGGGACAAGGTCCAGGCGGGACGGGGCTTCGACGTGTTCGTGGAGGACCACCTGGATGAGGCGTATACCATAGCAGAGGCCGGCGTATTTTCCATCCTTTTGGACCAGCCGTGGAACCAGTCGCCCCTTCTTCATAGGAACTGCCGCCGTGTCTTCGACTGAAGCAGAGACTGGGCCGCCACCTTCGCGCTGAGAAGAAGTTCCACTGGCACATTGACTATCTGCTTCAGAAGGCCCGCATTGAAGAAATTATCACCTGTGAGGCTGAAGAAAGAACGGAATGCGCCATCGTCGACGCCCTTAGTGAGCGGTTCGAGTCCGTACCGCGCTTCGGGGCAAGCGATTGCCGGTGCCGCAGTCATCTTTTCTACAGCAACACCGGTATGACGAAACTAGTGATGTCAGCAATGGAGAAACTGAGTCTGCGCCCCGCCCTGGTGGACATCCGGTCTGGAGAGCGTTACCTGCCTGACTGACCGAACAGGCTTTCCTCAACCTGCCGCAGACGCTCGACGCCCTTTATCTCGTGGGGGAAAAGCGGTACCTCCACGATACCGATACCGGAGTAACTACCGTAGAGCGACTCGATATAGCCCTGCTGCTGCTCCGCCCTGGCCTTCAGGAAGTCTGAGTCCCCCACTTCTTTGATGACGTTATTGATGATAAGCTGCTCGGCGCGGAATCCGTATCTGTCCAACTCCGCAAAGATGCCATCGAGCTGCTCCACGGCCAGCGCCTCAGGTATGGTGATAATGACAAACCTCACATCCTTGCGGAGGAAGTCCATGTCCGCGGCGGACAGGCCCTCCCACTCCTTGATGATGTCCAGAACCGGTTTGCGTGTTTCCCGGCCCAGCTTCAGGCGGGAGTAAATCCGGGGGGCCGGTCTCAGGTGCTCCCGGAGCATGGCTGGCGTCTCCAGCAGGCCCAGGGTCTGCCCCATCGGCGCCGTATCCCAGACAATCTGCCGGTACCTTCCTCCCTGGCTGAGCTCCTTGATGTAGTCGACCATGAACTCGTCGTGCAGACCGGGCAGGATGGACGTGACAAACTCGGTGAACTCCTCATAGCTCACGGAGACGAACGAGGAGAAGACCCCGTAGACCTCGCGACCGAACTTCCGGTCCCACATTTCCTTGACCTCGCTCCGGCCGAGCTCGGCCACGTAGAGCCCTTCCAGCACCCTGGCCGGTTTCGGCCTGTCCTTCAACTCGAAGATGTGCGACAGCGAGGGAGTGGGGTCGGTGGATATCGCCAGTGTGTCTCCATCAGACATGGCGTGGTGCAGTGCGGTAGCCCCGGCACAGGTGGTCTTGCCGACACCGCCCTTACCGGCAAACATGGTGACGCGTTTGGTCTCCACGCCGGATGAATCACGCATCTATCTCTTGTTCCTCACGTCCTATCTCTTGCATGATTATACCACTTATAGCTATAGCGAGTTCCGGGCCGGTAGAAGGAATGGTGTGAGGATGGTACTGGCGGGTCAAGAGCGAGCGCTAGTGAGAGCGAAGCGGAATGAGCGGATGAAATGAAAGCGGTGAGCCGTTTGCACGTCGGGGGAGGCCATTGCAGGACTCCGAGATGGAGGTTGACAGCCAGGTATAACGGAAGTACCATGAAGTTAGCGACGCTGAGGAGCATGGCGCCTTAGCGTGAATTGAAATGGGGAATCCTCATTAAATACCAACTACATGATATGGACTAACGGTGTCTCATACACATAAAGGAGGACTAAAATGGCAAATGACCCTGCTGAATACCCTATAACATTATCCGTAGATTATCCCGACCGTCCGTTAAACCGGCTCACCAGCTTTTTCAGAATTTTTACCATCATACCCATCGGAGTTATTGCATTCATAATGACGCAGACCCTGCCATTTATGCAAATCAGCACGACTTATAATACAAACGAACAGGAAATAAACTACCATTTTTCGAGATTTTTTGCTTCCGGAATCGACGTTGGCGATTTAGTGGTTATAACTGTAGTCGCAGCGCTGATAGCGCTGATACTGATGTTTATGGCCGGTTTCATCACCAATCTATTCAATCCCATTGTGTTAATGCTCGTGTTCCGGCAAAAATACCCTAAATGGTGGTTCGATTATTACGTAATGCTGATAAAATTCCTGACGCGTGTCGGCAGCTACCTTACGCTATTGACCGATGTATATCCATCGACCGATGAAGACCAGAACGTGCACATAGAAATAGCTTATCCTGACGTGGGGAAGGACTTAAGCCAGGGTCTGCCACTAATAAAATGGTTCCTGGCAATACCCCACTATATTGTTCTTGCATTTGTGGCGCTCGCGGCCTGCGTTTGTGATATATTAATCTGGTTTGCCATATTGTTCACAGGCAGAGCCCCACGCGGTCTATTTGACTTTATTGTCGGTTTTAATCGGTGGGGGCTGCGTGTCTCAGCTTATGCATTCTTTCAATTCACAGATAAATACCCGCCTTTCAGTCTAGACTGAGCATCGAATATATCTCGGTGGAATGGCAGATGCTCCGAGCTGGAGGTGAGCGGCCGTGAGGAGCAGACCGGAAAAGTGGTGGACCCCCGTACCTGACTAACGGCGGAGTGTAACGAATATTATATTCCAGGCTGATTGAGTGTACACTAGAACTCCTGTACCAGGACTAAAGCACCACCATGAATGTACACAAGCGGTCTACTTCTTGAGAAAGCGCTCCATTATCCGCTTGCGCTCCCCGGTATCGAACAGGCGACACAGCAGCAGTGTCTCCCAGGTAACAGCCGCCTTGTGGTCCATGTTGACCACGTTTACGTAGGACTGCTTCGCCTGCTCCAGCGCCTCTCGCGGCTTGCCAACGAACTTGGCTGCCAGAGCCTCGGTTTCACTCATCAGCTCCTCGACCTTGACCACTTTATCGACCAGGCCGATGCGGTACGCTTCCT
>DATKWT010000172.1 GCA_035529395.1 Dehalococcoidales bacterium
TAGTGTCTTACAAATGCCTTTACAGTCCCTGTCATTCTAGCAAGCCTATGAAAAACCCTTTCGACCAACCCCCTGACCCCCTTCCTGTCCAGGAAGGGGGGAAAGATTATATCTGGGGGACACCCCCAGACCCCTGCCAAAAGGGGCGAAGCCCCTCTGGACTCCCCTTTTTCATCACCCTGTTAGACTCGATCCGGGATACGTGTTTGCCCCCTGGATTCCATCCTGCGCTGGAATGGCATCAACATCTATCATACGTAAAGATATATACGAGACACTACACCAGCCATTACTGGCTGTCTCCTCATGTGCAATGCCTCATCCCCCTTACGCCTTTCTCCCCCTCTTTCTCCTCCGGAGAAAGAGGCAATATCTATATGCATCACCCTTCTGTCTGAGCGAGAGCAGGAATGGTGGCCCGGTACTGGCCGGGGGTGTCTTGACACTGGTGGGCCAGTGACCTAAAGTGAGCAGTATCAATACAGACGAGGTGAAGCATGGCTGGTCCACTGGAGGGAATCAGGGTTCTCGATATGACGCAGGTGTTGTTCGGGCCTTTCGCAACGATGCTGTTGAGCGACATGGGTGCCGATGTTATCAAGATTGAGCGACCCGAGGTGGGGGATATTGCGCGGGGGAACGGTCCTGTTGTCCGTGGACTGAGCACCTATTTCCTCAGTCTCAATCGCGGCAAGAAGAGCGTCACCCTCAACCTGGCCACGGCTAAGGGAGTGGCATTATTCCTCGAACTGGTTAAAAACGCCGATGTCCTTGTCGAAAACTACACACCGGGAACGATGGAGAAGCTGGGCCTGAGCTACGATGAGGTAAGGGCGTGCAATCCCGGCATCATCTACGTGGCCGGTTCCGGTTTTGGCCAGTACGGCCCTTACGCTCATAAACCGGCTTTCGATGTTGTTATCCAGGCTATGGGCGGAATTATGAGCATCACCGGCGAGGAAGGTGGACCACCGGTACGACCGGGCGCGTCTTACGGCGACATTGCTGCCGGGCTTTTCCTGTGTGTCGCCACTCTGGCGGCTCTGCAGGAGCGCAATGTCAGTGGTGAAGGGCAGCTTGTGGATATAAGCATGCTGGACTGCCAGGTGACGGTCCAGGAAAACGCTTTCGTCCGCTATCTCAATACCGGCGAGATACCGCATGCCCTGGGCACAAGGCACCCGGTTATCGCGCCGTTTCAGACTTTTCCGACGAAGGATGGCCATGTCGCCGTGGCTCTCAGGGGCGGTATCAAGGACCAGTGGCCACTGTTCTGTGCCGCTATTGAGCGACTCGACATCATGGATGACGAGCGCTTCCGGAACGGCTGGCTGCGTACCCAGAACTACGAAGCGCTTGAACCTGTGCTAAACGAGGCGATGAAGGCCAGGACCACCGGGGAGTGGGTGGAGGAGCTGGAGAAGGTGGGCATACCGTGTGGACCGGTCAACAACATCGCCCAGGTCGCGGAAGACCCGCAGATACAGTCCAGAAACATGATTGCTGAAGTGCGGCACCACGAGGCAGGTGCTTTCAAGGTGGTGAATACGCCGTTCAAGTTTGGCCGGACGCCCATCAGCGTAGAGCGGGCTTCCCCGGACCTCGGAGAGCACACACGGGACATCCTGAGCAATGTGCTGGGAATGACCGAAGCGGAGCTCGGTGCACTGAAGAGCGAAGGCATCATCTAAACTGGAGTCGTTTCTAAGCGCATCTTGCCGGTATTCTACCCACCGCTCGTACGATGTGTAAGGGTGAGTCCAGACCAATACTTGTCGGGATAAATTGCCGGGCAATCCAGGGGTTCGTGTGTTGTCTGTGACTGATGTTGTACAATGTAGGTGCCTGTGCTTGCAACATGGTACGGTAGTAGCACCGAACGGACAGGATAACCGGTAGTATGGTCAAGGAGGGTAGAACATGAGCAAGGTATTGATTGTCTACTTCAGCCTGTCGGGGAACACGGAGAAGATGGCGCAGTACATCGCTGAAGGCGTGCGCATGGCCGGACAGGAGGTAGTGGCCAGGAAAGTCTCCGAAGTCAAGAACGCGGAGGCCTTCGAGGGTTACGACGGCTACATTTTCGGCTCTCCCACATACCACAGGGACATGGCTGAGCCGATGAAGACGTTCCTGTTCCTGGCAAGAAGGGCCAACCTGGAAGGAAAGCTCGCCGGCTCGTTCGGTTCCTACACCCACAGCGGTGATGCCCCGGAGATAGTCCTCGAGACGATGGAATACGTCTTCAAAATGGAGCCGTTTGAGCTGGGGTCCTTCAATCTCAAAGATGATGTGCTGGGTGGTTCCGAAGGTATGCGGGCCTGTCAGGACTACGGAAGGGTCTTCGGCGAGAAAATCAGCGCCTGATGCGCTCCGGTTGAATGGTGGGGGTGGAGATGAATCCGAAGGCCCTGCGCAAGGTCGGTTGCGGCCTTTATGTGGTGATATCGAAGAAGGGCGACAGGTTTAATGGCCAGATTGCTGACACCGTCTTCCACTCACGAGGGAATGTATCGAGGCATGGTTCGGGCGATAGTAAAGAGGTTGTCCCCGGAGACTATGCTAGCGCTGGTGCGATATTCGGGTGCTATTGTGTGGTAGTCTGGCCAGCCGACAACACCTGTTAACTGGCGATTCTGGCGTAGACGATAGCACTGCCTGGAAAAGCTTCTGCGGTTATTTTTACGTCAGACAGCAGTGTGGTATAATCAGCCCATGAAAAGAGAGTTGATGGACATCCTGGTCTGCCCGGTGTGCAAGGGCGAGCTTGAGCTTACCGTGGAAGAGGAGAACGAGAAGGAAATTGTCACCGGGAGCCTGTACTGTGCCAAGTGTGATGTCCGCTACCCGATTGAAGAAACGATTCCCAACCTGCTGCCGCCGGAATAGGCGTCCAGTTGGCCTCCACTGAGGACAATCGGCTTCAGTCAGGTCGGTAGGACACACCGCTCTGGGGTGATTCCCACACCTCGACACAGACTATTGAAACCGGCGTCCCGGCCAGTTTCGGTCCGAGTTCCTGATAGATAGTGGCCGCGATGTTCTCTGATGATGGGTTTATCTCGTCAAACGGCGACACGTCATTGAGGCAGGTGTGGTCGAAACGGCCGAGGATTTCACCCAGGTGCTGCTTCAGCAATGTGAAATCATAGGCCATGCCGATATCATCAAGCTGAGCGGCCTCCAGGCGAGCCACCACGCCGAATCGGTGTCCATGCAGCGCCTCGCACTTGCCCTGGTAACCGCGAAGGTAATGGGCGGCATCAAAATGTTGCTCAACGGATATCGTGTACACAGGTTATTCCTGGCCCTCCTCCCACTTGAAGACACCCTGTACACCCTTCTGCAAGGACTCCAGCATCTGCCGGACGGTCTTGCCGTTCACCGGGTGCACCAGGTCCGGGGCTATCTCAGCCAGGGGGACCAGGACGAAGGCCCTCTCTACCAGCCTGGGGTGGGGAATAACCAGCTTGGGGTTGTCCATAACCTGTTCCCCGAAGAAGAGAATGTCGATATCGAGCGGCCGGGGTGTATTGGGCCCGCCCTGTCTCCGACCCAGCTTGGACTCGATTCCCTTGGTCAGGGTGAGAAGTCCCATTGGTGCCAGATGGGTACGGACTTTACAGACAAGGTTAAGGAAGCGGGGCTGATTGATATTGTCCACCGGCTCGGTATCGTATATCGGGGAGACCTCCAGTACCTCTACCCTCTGTGAGAGCAAGTCGAGTGCCTTATCCAGATTAGCCCGGCGGTCACCCATGTTTGAGCCAAGGCCAAGGTAGAGAACCGTAGCTCTGGAGTTGGTCTGTTGGGGAACCTGAGATTCCACCATAACTGCGTCCACCGTCAAGTAGTTGTTTCGGACCGCTTACATTATATCACAGCGTGAAGGACGGGCATCAACCCGGAGAGGCAGGGACACGCTGCTGACTCTGGCGGCGCGTAATCTGTTTGCCTCAGGGTGAATCATCGGGTATAATTGGCAGTCATCGCGGTCGGTATTTCGGTGGCCGCAGTTGCCGGTATTCCGGTGGCCGCAGCTGCCGGTATTCCGGTGGCCGCGATTACCATTATTCATCGGAGGCGGGGTAGTGCCCTGGATTTATCGTATCTGTTGCCCATCAATCAGGCTGCTACTGTTTCTCCTCAGCCGCTGGGAGGTCAAGGGCAAGGAGAACGTTCCTCGCGAGGGTCCGGTCATCGTGGTCGCCAACCATATGACCGTGCTTGACCCTCCCATGCTCAGTGTCAGCCTGGGGCGATATGCACAGATAATGGCCAAGGAGGAGCTTTTCCGCTCCCGGGCGTCAAGCTATTTGATGTACGGCCTGGGCGCTTTTCCGGTCCACCGTGGCAGGCTGGACAGGCAGGCCATGCGTGTTGCCGAGAAAGCACTGGCGGACGGAGGTATTCTGATAGTATTTCCCGAGGGCCAGAGGAGTCGGAACGGGCAGCTTCAGCGTGCCTCTGACGGTGCCACACTGATAGCGCTGCGCAGCGGGGTTCCCATACTGCCGGTGGGCATCACCGGCACAGAACGGGTCAGTGGTATATGGAGCGTACTGCGCCGCCCACGGCTGACGGTTAATATCGGGCGGCCCTTTCATCTTCCTCCGACTAATGATAAGTTGGACCGGACGGAATGTACCCAGTACATCATGGAGCATATTGCTGAAGTGTTACCCGCCGAGTACCGGGGCATCTATGCGGGTGGGAAAACCGGATGACGCTGAAAATCGAAAAGGCAGGCGAGACAGGGTTCTGCTTCGGAGTCAGGCGGGCGATCGATATCCTGGAGAGGGTTGCCCGGGAACGGGGCAGTGTGGAAACTCTGGGGGCGCTGGTACATAACCGGCAGGTACTAAAGAGGCTGTCCGTTATCGGTGTCAGAGTGGCCAGTAGTATCGATGATATACGTGGCGACATCGTGGTTACCGGTGCCCACGGAATCAGTCCCCAGGTAGAGGAGGAACTCCGGTCCCGACAACTCACCGTAGTGAATACCACCTGTCCCTTCGTACTCCGGGCGCAGAAGGTCGCCCAGCGGCTGGCAAGGTCCGGTTTCCTGGTAATCATCTACGGTGATACCAACCACCCTGAGGTGAAGGGCATTCTGGGGTGGGCGAATAATGTAGGCATGGCCACACTGGATGCAGGTTCGCTGGCATCGTTTGAGCCTTTACCGCGCCGTCTCGGAGTCCTGGCCCAGACCACCCAGATACCGGACCATTTCACCAGGTTCACGAAGGATTTACTCGGTTTAGTCCTCGCCAAGGACTCCGAGCTACGGGTTATTGACACCATCTGCCACGATATCCGCAGGCGGCAGGCGGCAGCCATGGACCTGGCAAGCAGAGTGGACCTGATGCTGGTTACCGGAGACCATACCAGCGCCAATACCAACCACCTTGCCGAACTGTGTTCGGGGACAACGACAACACGCCTGATTGAAACAGCGGACGAGGTTGAACCTGCCTGGGTTCAGGAGTACCGTCGTATCGGCGTTACCGGAGGAGCTTCCACCGCAGAGCAGACCATTAGTGAGGTCCTGGCAAAGCTTGAGGAATATACCGGGAAATCATAGTCCCATACACTGAGCGACTATCTCCCGGTGGAAATCACCGCCACCGAAGCTGAGCTGCGCTGCCTTGCCCCGCTTGGTGTAGAACTGCAGGTCGTGGTCAATAGTACAGCCGATGGCTCCGTGAATCTGGTGTGCCAGTGTGACCACGCGGTCATAGGCCTCGCCCGCCCAGGCCTTGGCGACTGATACCTCTTTCGCGCAGGGTAGCCCTTCACTGAGCACCCAGGCTGCCTGGTAGGTGCCGAACCTTGTCGTCTCGCAGTCGGTAGCCATATCGACACAGAAGTGCTGGATGACCTGGAAGCTGCCTATCGGCCGGTCAAACTGCCGCCTCTCTTTGGCATAGTCGAGGGTCAACTCCAGCGCTCCCTGCATAACTCCCACCAGCTCACAGCACTTGGCCACCGCGGCGCGTTGGATTGTCCTCTGTACGATATCCCATCCCTGGCCGGGTTCACCGAGGATGTTCTCCGCGCTTACCTTCACCCGATCAAACGTAACCTCGCACAGCTTGTCGCCGGATATTGTTTTCAGGAGCGAGTGGCTGATTCCGGGGCTCCTGGAGTCTACGATGAAGACGGTGAGTCCTTCGTCCGTATCCGTTGGCTGGCCAGTGCGGGCGACACAGAGCAGATAGTCGGCAACGTTGGCATCGGGGACAAATAGCTTGGTACCGTCAATCAGGTAGTCGCTGCCGTCAGCGGTAGCCGTCACGTTGATTGAGCCAGCGTCGTAACCGGCAGCAACCTCGGTAAGGGCAAGGGTGAAGACCTTCTCACCGCTGGCTATTACCGGCAGGTATTCCTGTTTCTGTCGCTCGTTGCCAGCATCGAGGATGGTCAGACCACCGAGGACCACGCCGGACAGGAAGGGGCCGGGCAGACAGGCCCTCCCCGTCTCCTCAAGCAGGACAGCAAGGTCAAGGAAGCTCATACCGCTGCCACCGAAGCTCTCCGGAAACGCCAGCCCCATCCAGCCCAGTCCCGCTATCTCCTTCCAGAGTGCGGGTGGATAGCCTTTCTCGTCGCTCTCCATGTCTCTGACCAGCGTCTTAGGGCACTTCTCTTCGAGAAAGTCGCGGGCAGTCTTCCTAAGCATTTCCTGTTCTTCAGACAGAGTGAAATCCATCAACAATATCCTCTATTTACTTTCTTTGATACCGGCCAGTCTCCGGGCCAGCTTTTTCTTGGGCTCGATATCCGTGTCGCGGAGTAGCGTCATCCGGTGCGCTTCCGGCGAGCCACCGCCGTGGATGTTGGAGACAATATCCCTGGTCTCGAAGGCTAGCTTCTCGATGAGGCGGAACATGCGCATCCTGTCCTCCACCGGTACACCTTCCGCCCCCTTCAGGTATTTTTCAACGAGGGGTCCGATATCCGGATTGCGCAGGTCTTTCTCCGAGGGCAGATCAGCCACCAGTCCCCCGGCAATGTCCACCAGGAGGCGGATTACCTCGTGGTACTCCTTGCCTTCATAGAGCTTGGATGTATTTGCCAGTACGCTGTCTACCAGGTATATGCCGGAATCACTCTCTTTGGCCTCTATCGAGGCGGCCAGACAGCAGCCATACATCGTCTGGACAGTCTTTATCATGTCGACAAGCTTGGCATTGATGTGGGAGGCATTGGGCACGCCGTTATACTCGGCGACCGCTGCCGCCGCTCCGATGAGGACGTCACCAACACCGCACTTGCATCCTCCATGAGAGTGGCGGTGGTAGCTTCCGAAAAGCCTCACCATCGGCCCGGCAAACTCGTGCTCGCCGCACATGAAAACCCTCTCCCAGGGCACGAATACGTCGTCAAAGATAACCATCGGGCAGAATTTACCGAAGTCAACGTTGCCGAGGTCGACTCCCTCCATTGCCCTGGCTTCGAGGGTACCACGACCGTAGACATGAATTACACCCCTGGCATCGACGGGCACGGCAAAAGCGACCGCGTAGTCCCGGTCATTTTCGCGCATCTCCCGGGAGGGCAGTATCAGCCCCTCGTGAGCGCAGAGTGAGCCGCTCTGGTGTGCCTTGGCACCACGGACGATAATGCCGTCATCGTTCCGGTCAACGATACGGAGGTACATATCCGGGTCGGGCTGTGCCGAAGGGCGGAGCGACCGGTCTCCCTTGACATCGGTGACCCCGCTCCAGACGACGAGGTCGTTCCTCTGGACGTACTTCAGGTACTCCAGGAACCTCTCGCGGTAGCCGGTACCGTGCTTGGTATCGATATCGTGGGTTACCACGCCGACAGCATTCAGGGCATCCATCCCGGTACACCGCATATAACAGGTGCCCGTCCGCTGGGAGAGGAACTTGAGCATCCTGACCTTGGTCAGGAGGTCGTCGATGCTTTCATAGAGTGCAGTAAAACGGCTGACTTCCTCCCCGACGAGGTCGGAGTGGGTTACCAGTAACTCCCTGCCTTCGGGGTCGTGGGCAAGGGCAAAGGTCTGCGCCACCCCGGCCACCTGTCCCTTTGTCAGCGGGTGGCTGGTGATATCGGCTACCTTCTCGCCCAGAATGTAGGCAGTCGGACTCATCTGCCGCAGGCTATCGTAGTACTGCTCCGCTGTTTTCAAGGCCATGACTATCTCCTCCGCTGCCCTACTGGCCCGAGAGCCGTTCCTTGAGAGCCTGGTAGAACTCGCCCGGGGTCTTGCCGAGTGAAAGCTCTTCCATCGGGCACATGCCGTCCTGTTTGTTGTTCATAATATGGGGGACCGTCTCGTCGAACCGGTAGCCGATACCGAGCTGTTTCAGTGTCTTCGCGGCAAACTCGCTGCCCAGTTCACCGTAGGTTTCACGGCAGAGTATCTTCACCAGTAGAAACGCCGCGGCATTACCGACTACCCGGTCCAGGACGGTTACGTCCTTCTCATAGGGGACACAGGTCTCGATGTACTCCATCAGTGGCAGGAGACGTTCCTTTTCCGAGGAAAAGAGCAACCTGTCCCCGCTGTATACCCGGAGGGTATCGTTACTGTTGGTAAACTCACGAACGGTGCTATCATTCATTCTGCTACCCATTGGTGTACTGGATTTCGGCGCTGGGATACACGGCAACCCTGGTACCGGTACCGTGGTCCTTCTCCAGCATTTCCAGAACTTCATCCCACTTATACACGAAATGGACCTTGTCCGATTCTCCGAACCAGCTCTTGCTGGATAAGTCCGGGTACTCCGTGAAGACAATCAGACGTCCAACGTGCGAGGGTACCCTGCCTCCCTGCCGCAGTGGTGCAAAGCTGGAATTGCCAAACGGGCCGAGCAGGTAGTGGGTCACCTGGCCGTCCGGGGCATTGGCGATAAGGACGACATCGCCGCCGGGTGCGACGGCGCGATAAGCGATGGCGGCACCAATGAAGCCCTCGTTGGCCTTGGTGAAGGTGTTGGCGATAGCAACATCCATATCCTGCGCCCGGGGTGTCAGGTAGTGTGGTTTGGCTGCCTCGACTGCGGCAGCGTACGATGGTATCAGGGCACCGGCAAAAACGGCCACAGTTTCACCCCGGCTATTCATCAGGCAATTTACCATGAAGTCCAGGCCGGAGAGAGTGGCTGCCTCTTCGATGTCCATGCGCATCAGGTTTTCATCGAAGAGACCCATGCCGGCAGTGCGTTTATCTCGCTGCTGTGCCATCATCTGATAGAAGGAAATGTGGTTGTCCCGGGTGGTCTCGAAAGACGTCACCCCGGGCAGGATTATCTTCCCACCACCACCAAAGCCGTTCATCGGGTGGGGGACCACCGAACCGATGGCAATTTTAAGGTCGCACTTCATTACCTCTTCATTGACGTTGACCTCGGTGCCGTAAGTCCTGGTCTTACCGGCATAGGTGCAGTTGCCAAAAGCGTTATGATTGTACACCGGGAACCGGGCCATCACTTCCTCGCCCAGCTTCTTGGCGAAGTGCTCCCGTGTGTAGGCTGCGTGACAACCGAGGGCACAAATAAAGCGGATGCCGGAATCAGGGATACCCGCGGCGGCCAGTTCTGCCAGGACGTGCGGTACCATGTCATATGTCCTGGTCCCGCGCGTCATATCGTCGAATATAATGACGACCTCTTTCTTATCCCTGGCAAGTTCCTTAAGTGGCGGCGTACCAATGGCATTGCCAATAGCCGCCTTGACCTGCTCCGGTGTCAGGGCGGGTCGGTTATAGCCAGCCATATCGAGTGTCTCCACCTGCCAGCCGTCCGGCACGGTGAGTTCCAACTCCTTCATCTTGTACCATGCCAGCGCAGGCAACTTGATAGTGCTCATATCCTTCTCTCCTCTCATTCCGTGGGCAGACCCAGTCCCCGTGTGGCCACGATGTTCTTCAGTACCTCGGTGGTGCCTGCCTGCAGGCTGTAGCCCTTTGAGCCGAGATAAGAATGCGGTGCCATGCCCAGGATGGGCGCCCACTTCGATTCGGCCACCAACTGCCCGTACAGTCCCAGTATCTCTGTCGCCACGCTGGCCAGGCGTTGTTCAAAGGTGGTGCAGTAGGCCTTGGCCATGGCGGCTTCGACATTGGGGGCACGTCCCTGCTCCATCACCAGCACCACGCGGTAGGTGAGCAGACGCCCCATCTCGAACTCGACCTGAAGTCGGGCCAGCTTGTCCCGGATAAGCGGGTCTTTGCAGAGGGGAACTCCGTTGTGCTCGGTCTCCCTGGTGAATTCAATGATAGCCTCAAAGAGCGGATAGTTGCCCATGAGACGCTCCAGCCCGGCACGTTCGTAGTCAAGCTGGTTGAGTATCTGGTAGAAGCCGCGGTTCTTCTCCCCGATGAGGTGCCTCTTGGAGACACGAACCCCGTCATAGAAGACCTCGCCCCAGGCCTCGCTGCCGGTGATGTCAATCGTTGGCCGGATGGATATTCCCGGCAGGCTGGCGTCAATGACAAACTCGCTGATGCCACGGTGCTTGGGTGCATCCGGATCTGTCCTGGCCACAAGGTAAACGTGCGTCATGAACCGGGCACAACTGGTCCACATCTTCTGTCCGTCGATGATGTAGTCGTCCCCGTCTTCAACAGCCCTGGTCTGGAGTGATGCCAGGTCCGAGCCCGCCTCCGGTTCGCTCATGCCCAGGCCGATGTAGGCTTCTCCCTTCAGAATCAGGGGGAGAAGCTCCTGCTTCTGTTCTTCGGTACCGTGAGCGATAAGGGAACGGCCTATCTGGCGGTCGGCAAACCAGTGGCAGGCAGCAGGAGCCCCGTAGCGCAACAGTTCTTCGGTCAGTATAAGCCGGTCGGTCTCGCTGCGTCCCTGGCCGCCATATTCGCGAGGCCAGCTCAGTCCAATCCAGCCCCTGGCGGCCATCTTCCTGGTGAACCCCGGGGAATAGCCCTGTATCCAGCCATCGCACATCGGCTGGAAGGTCCCGTTCCTTATCTCCTCTTCGAGAAAATCGCTTACTTCTTTCCGGAACGCTTCCTGTTCCGGACTGAACTTAAAATCCATACTTACTGACTCCTCGGGTATATCTTATTAAGTGCGAAGCAGAGTGCCCGGACGGCACCCGGTTAGACCGCCAGGCAGGTCACCGTGCGGGAGATACCGGTAATAGGATGAATTACCTGCGTAACGATGTCACCGATTTCGTTGAGGGTTTCCGCCTCGATGATGGCGATAACGTCGTAGGGCCCGGTGACCGCATTGACCGATGTCATGCCCTTCAGGTCCTTGAGGGCTGCGGCAACTTCTTTGGTTCTGCCTACCGTTGTTTCAATCAGTACAAAGGCTTTGGCCATAACAGACTCACCTCCGGCATTCCGGGTAATCCACCGATTAATTGCCTGGGAATTCCCGGCAGACTTCGTCATTATTATACTCCAAAGTGCAGCCTCATTCCACCCGCTGCCCTGATCCACAGGACTGGTTCCTGCGGTTTTGTCCCCACTTATCACTGCGAGCCGAAGCCCTGAGTGCAAGCGAAGGGAAAGTGAAAAGGCAGCGAAGAATCCTGGCATACCTTTAATGTTGTGAGGGCTGAGATTGCGCGCCTCTGTTCCAGAGGCATATCGCAAAGGCCGACGCTGCGTCGGTAAGCTCCTCGCAATGACCACCGCACATCTCCAGCTTGACAGCAGGCATGTGACTCAGCCTATAATATGCAATCTGCCATCGGGGTGTGACGGTTCCCGCAGGGTTCGACGGGTGGTTACCAGTCAAACGGGTCTCCTGACAGCCAGGTCTGGTATTGTGGTCGGGTGTCTATTCCCCCTGGTCAGCCATTGACGAAATACAGGCTTCTGGAGGAGTGTCTTGGACTATGGCCTGAGTGAAGAACAGAAGACATTGAAAAGCCTGGCAAGGCGTATTGCCGAAGAGAGGATTCTACCGGTCCGGGCAGAGCTTGATGAGACCGAGGAGTTCCCCCGGTCAATCATGAAGGACCTTGCCGATAGCGACATTTTCCGTATCTTCATCCCCGAGGAATATGACGGTCTCGGTGGGGGCGGTCTCGACCTGTGCCTGGTGATTGAGGAACTGAGCCGGGTGTGCAGCGGTGTCACCGTCTGCTACGCCGCGACCACTCTGGGGGCTTATGCAATACTCGAATTCGGCAGTGAGGAGCAGAAGCAGAAGTACCTGCCGGATATTGCTGCCGGTAAAAAGCTGGCTGCTTTTGGCCTGACCGAGTCCACCGCTGGCAGTGACGTCGCTGCTATCAAGACTACCGCCGAGAAGGTGCCCGAGGGCTACGTACTAAACGGCACCAAGCAGTTCATCACCAACGGTGGCGAAGCCGAGATATACACTATTATTGCCCTGACGAACAAATCAAAAGGACCTCGTGGCGCCAGTGCTTTCGTGGTGGAGAAAGACACGCCGGGCTTCACCTTCGGCAAGAAAGAGAAGAAGATGGGCATCCGTACCTCCCCCACCAGGGAACTGGTCTTCCGTAACTGCCTGGTCCCGGAAGAGAACCTGATTGGCAGGGAAGGTATGGGATTCGTCATGACGATGAGGATACTGGACCGGTCGCGTCCCGGTATTGGTGCCCAGGCTGTGGGTATTGCCCAGGGAGCCCTGGAAGCGGCAGTCGACTACACCGCGCAGCGTATCCAGTTCGGGAAACCTATCATCTCGCTGCCCGTTGTCCAGCAGAAGATAGCGGAAATGGCCACCCAGGTGGAGGCAGCCCGGCTGCTGGTGTACGCCACCGCCCGGACGATTGACGGTGGTGCCCGGAGCTACACCGAGGAAGCGTCTATGGCCAAGGTCTTTGCCTCTGACGTGGCCATGAAGGTTACCACTGAGGCGGTCCAGGTCTGCGGCGGAGCCGGCTATATGCGTGACTACCCGCTGGAGAAGATGATGCGGGATGCCAAGATTACCCAGATATACGAGGGCTCCAACGAGGTGCTGCGAAACACGATTGCCGTCGGCGTCAGGAAGAGGAAGGCGCGACGGGAATGAACATTATTGTCTGTCTCAAGCAGGTCCCGGGTACCACTGATGTCAGGATTGACCCGGAGACGAACACCCTCCGGAGACAGGGCATCAAGAATATCGTCAACCCGTTCGACGCCTACGCTCTTGAAGAGGGAGTCCGCCTCAAGGAGCGCTATGGCGGCAAGGTCACCGCCATCAGTATGGGGCCTCCCCAGGCTGAGGAGATGCTCCGCGAGGCCATCAGTTGCGGTGCTGATGAAGCCATCCTCCTCAGTGACGCTGCCTTTGCCGGCGCCGATACCCTGGCTACTTCCTATACGCTTTCGCAGGCGATGCGGAAGATTGAGCAGTACGACCTGGTAATCTGCGGTCGGCAGACCATAGACGGCGATACCGGCCAGGTCGGTCCGGAGCTTGCCGAATGGCTGGACGTCCCGTTTGCTGCCTACGTCAGCAAGGTCGAGGAAATAGACGGCGACCTGATGAGGGTCGAGCGGATGGTTGAGGACGGGCACGAGATTGTTGAAATGTCCCTGCCGGGTATAATCACCGTGGTCAAGGAGATAAACGTGCCCCGCCTTCCGTCGCTGCGCGGGATGGCCCGGTCCAGGAAGGCAGAGATACCGGTGTGGACGGCTAGTGATTTGGAGGTCGATGAGGGAAGGATTGGTCTGGTCGGCTCGGCGACATGGGTGGTCGAGATATTCTTCCCCCGGCGGGTCCACCAAGGCGAGATGCTTGAGGGCGACCCGGAGAGCCAGGTGGACACCTTGCTTGAGAAGCTCAGGGAAGCCAGGATAGCGTAGGGTTGGCGGTGATATGGGGATTCGGGTTGATATTGACGAATGTACCGGCTGTGGCAGTTGCATTGATGCCTGTCCCTTCGGTCTGATTGAGATAGTCGACGACGTAGCCCGGATAGGGGAGGGCTGCAACCTCTGCGGTGCCTGCCGTGATGTCTGCCCTGTCGATGCAATCACCATAGAGTCTGTCGTTGATACGGTCCCTGCCGATGACTCCTACCGTGGGGTCTGGGTGTACGCCGAAAGACAGGACGGCGAGATACGGGGAGTGGGCTACGAGCTTCTCTCGAAAGGCAGAGAGCTTGCCGACGCTCTGAACACGGAGCTCTGCGCGGTATGCTTCGGCCATAACCTGGATGGCGTCGAGCAACTGGCAGCCTGCGGAGCGGACAGGGTCTACCTTGTCGATGACCCTTCCCTTGCTTCTCAACAGGAGGAGGTCTACGCCGCCGAGTTGGTCCGGCTTATCCGGGAGCGCAGGCCGGAGATTGTCCTTGCCGGAGCGACGTCTTTCGGGCGGGCTTTCTTCCCCCGCGTGGCCGCCGTCCTCAAGACGGGCCTGACCGCCGACTGCACCGGGCTTGATATCGACACCGAAAAAAGGCTCCTTTTACAGACGCGCCCCACCTTTGGCGGCAATGTCATGGCAACCATCATCTGCCCGGCAAAACGACCGCAGATGTCCACAGTACGCCCGCGTGTTTTCAAGCGCAACACGCCGGACACCTCCCGTGAAGCAACCATAATCAGGGTTGATTTCGACAAAGAGCGCGTCACCGCCCGGACGAAGCTCGTGGACTTTGTGAAAGACCTGACCGAGAAGGTGAAGCTGGAGGACGCCGATATTATCGTCTCCGGGGGGCGGGGGCTGGGCAAGCCGGAAAACTTCAGTATCATCCGGGAGCTGGCCGATGCCCTGGGCGCAGCCGTAGGTTCCTCCCGGCCGCCGGTGGACGATGGCTGGATTCCCTATTCCCACCAGGTAGGACAGACGGGCAAGACGGTCTGCCCCAGGCTCTACATTGCCTGCGGGATATCCGGGGCGGTGCAGCACCTGGCCGGTATGCAGACCACCGATATGATTGTGGCTATAAACGACGACCCCGAAGCCCCCATCTTCGAGGTAGCCACCTACGGCCTGGTAGGTGACCTCTTCAGGATAGTGCCCCTTCTGACGGAGAGGTTGAAAGGAGGTCAGTGAATTGAAGGACAAACTTTACGAGCAATCAGAGACAGGTTGCTGCCCGCGATTTAACCCGGAGCCCTGGGACGAAAAAGAGGTAACCTTCGAGGACAGGCTATTCCTCAAAGACCATGTCAGAAGCTTCCTGCATATCCCGCTGAACATGGGAAGAGTGATGGTCGGAAACATGGAGAGGATTCAGGATGCTGATGCCCTTGCTCCTGAGCCGCTGATGCTTTCGGATGAGAAATCTCTATGGGGAAGTGATATCTATATTGCCGTCAGCAAAGAGGTGCCGGGAGCAGAGATGACAAGAGTCTCAGGGACATTTCTGACCAAGGTTTTTGAAGGGCCATACTCGAACACTGGCAAGTGGGTTAAAGAAATGAAAGCTCATGTCAAATCAAAGGGCAAGGAGTTCAAGTGCCTGTATTACTTCTATACCACCTGCCCATCATGTGCCAAGGTGTACGGTAAGAACTATACCGTTCTGCTGGCTGCGGTCTAACCGGTGACCTCCATAAGATAGTGCCGCTGCTTACAGAGAGGTTGAGGGAGGGTGAGGTGGTTCGCTCGCTTGTCCGCCGTGCTATAATGGTGGCGGTGGAGGTTGACGATGGATTATACAGTAGTCATTAGAAAAGCCCCGGACGGCATCTTCATCGGCAGTTGTCCTCTTGTTCCTGAGGCACACGCCCAGGGTGACACCCACGACGAGTGCCTTGCCAGTATGAAAGAAGCCCTTGAACTCTATCTGGAGTTCCGCAAGGAACGCGGCGAGGAGGTTTCGGAAGGTATCGCTAGCTTCTAATGCCCACATACTCAGATTATGACGCATTTGCCTGGGTCTATAACAAGTACTGGGGTGACGAGTTCACCCCGCGTGTCTTTCCTATCCTGGAGCAGCTTGTGCTCCGGGAGCTTCCCGCCGGGGCCAGCATCCTCGACCTCTGCTGCGGTACCGGGCAGCTTGCCGGGACACTGACCGCCCTCGGTTACCGTGTCACCGGTGTCGACGGCTCGGCTGAGATGCTGCGCTTCGCCCGTGAAAACGCCCCGGACGCCGAATTTGTCCACGCCGATGCCCGTTCCTTCACCCTGCCGGACAGCTATGATGCCGTCGTCAGCGTCTTTGACAGCCTGAACCACGTCATGACCCTGGAAGAGCTAACAGCGGTCTTCCGCAACGTCCACGCCGTCCTGCGCGATGGCGGGTCGTTCTTCTTCGACCTTAACATGGCGGCGGGCTACGGCTTCACCTGGAACGACAACTTCGGCATCGTCGAGGAGGACCACCTCTGTATTGTCCGTACCAGCTACAATCCGGATGAGAAAATCGCACGATTCGATACCACCATCATGCTCCTCGAGGACGGCTGGGAACGGAAGGACGTGACCCTCCTCCAGATGTGCTACTCTCCGGCTGAGGTACTCTCTGCCCTGGCGGAAGCCGGCTTCACCGATGTGGAGACCTGTGCCCATGATGAGCGTGAGGGCATGACTGGCCTGACCGAAAGCGCCGACCGGGGCTTCTTCCTTTGCCGGAAGCCGACCTTGTAGGCGACTTCAGCCGGACAAGAACGTCGCCACTGTTTGCACCTTCCTACCCAATGGGCATACACTGTAACCAATATCGGGCATTCGGCGGCATGCTCGTTCCTTCCTCCGAGAGACTCATCCCACAAAATCGGGACTAGCGGGAGTATTGCGTGAGAGGCGGTTCACCCAGATACACCGGACAGGGCGATGATTCTGAGATGGGAATTGGCGGGGGTGGAGGATTTTCCCGGTTTTTCAACCTGCGGACCTTTACGTCCTTCAAGAACCCGGTATTCCGTCTCTACTTCGGAGCACTGCTGGGCCAGATGGCGGCGATGAACATGCAGATGTTTGCCCGCCTGTGGCTGATGAAGCAACTGACTGATTCGCCGGCCATCGTGGGAGCAACGGCTTTCGCTCACGCGGTACCTATGCTCGGCCTGTCCCTTTTTGGCGGGGTGATTGCGGACCGGATGCAGAAGAAGTACGTGATGCTCATTGGTCAGATAGGCTCGGCGCTCGCTGTCCTGGGTGTTGCCGTTGCCCTGTCTCTTGGCTACCTCAGCCCTGAAGTCGAGGGTTCGTACTGGATACTTATCGGGGCCTCGGTCCTGCAGGGGACCATCATGGCCCTCATGATGCCCTCCCGCCAGGCCATCCTCCCCGAGATAGTCGGTGAGGAGCAACTGATGAACGCCCTCTCGCTGAATAATCTGGGTATGAACTTGCTCCGCGTCATGGCCCCCGCGGCCTGCGGCTTCCTCATAAAGGAGCTGGACTATGCGGTCGTTTACTACATCATGTCCGGGATGTACGTTGTGGCGATCGTGTTTATTGCCCTTCTACCCCGCACCAGTACTATCACCGTTGGCGGTGGCGGTGCCCTCGACGGCATTAAGGAGGGTCTTAAGTACCTGCGGGGTCAGACCACCCTCATACTCGTCCTCCTCGTGACTCTCGCCGCCGTGATATTGTCCATGCCTTACATGTACCTCCTGCCTTTTTTGTGCGAGGATGTCCTGCATGTCGATGAAGCTGGCGGCGGAATGCTGTTGAGCGTTTCCGGTATCGGTGCCATTGTCGCCTCGCTCATTCTCGCTTCCCTTCCTAACAAGCGGCGCGGCCTGATGCTGCTGGTCAGTTGTCTCGTATTGGGGTCGGCCCTGACTGCCTTCTCGATTTCTCAGTCCTGGTACCTGTCGCTGGGTTTGATGGTCTTCGTCGGTATAGGCACAACGGGACGGATGACCCTAGGCAATACCCTCATCCAGTACTACGTTGAAGATGAGTACCGCGGCCGGGTGATGAGCATCTACATGATGGAGTTCGGGCTGACCAGCTTCGGGACCTTTGCCGCAGGGGTTATGGGAGAGGCCTGGGGAGTTCAGTGGGCAATTGGCGGGTTTGCTGCCGTCCTGGTTATCGTGTCTCTGCTGACCCTCATCTTCGCCCGCCGGATACGCCAGCTTGACTAGCAGGCCAACGGAAAGACCTCTTTTTGGCCAATCCCCGTGCGGCCCATCTGGGCCGCCTTCCCCTTCCTGTCCAGGAAGAGCCTTCCTACCGAGGAAGGGGGGAAAGATTATACCTGGGGGACACCCCCAGCCCGATGTCGTCAATGAGCGGTTACCGGATGCAGCTTGCCTCGCCGACGACTATCTTGTCCTGCCCCTGGTTTTCCATCCAGACATCCAGCTTGACGCGTGTGCCGGCTTCCTCCGCCTCGAGCGCGGTGACCAGCCCGTGCGCGGCTACTACGTCGCCATTTATCGCGCCACCGCCGATGT